>JARPAQ010000144.1 GCA_029460375.1 Nitrososphaerota archaeon
ACCGGATCAGGCAAGACAGAAGCCGCAATCATCCCCATATTCACATTACTCGCCGGAAGCAGCCCGCAGAAGAAGGGTTTGAGAGCACTATACATAACGCCGCTTCGAGCCCTGAATAGAGACATATTCAGAAGACTAGTCAGGTATGCAGAAGATATGGGGCTAACGATAGATATCAGACACGGAGACACTTCTCAATATGCTAGGCAAAAGATGGTTGAGAAGCCACCCGATGTGCTAATAACGACCCCTGAAACCCTTGCAATAATCCTGACGAGCAGAAGGATGAGGGAAAACCTCCGGACGCTCGAATGGATAGTCATAGATGAGCTTCATGAACTTATAGGGAATGAAAGGGGTGCACACTTATCTGTAAGCCTAGAACGGGCGGAACTACTCGCAGAGAGAAAAATAGTGAGAGTAGGCCTTTCAGCCACAATAGGAGACCTTGAAGAAGCTGGAAAATTTCTTTCAGGAAAAGATAGAAAGGCAGCGGTGCTGGTAGACCAATCTATAAGAAGATATGACATAGAACTGCGTTACATAGACGGGCCGCTTCTGAATCTGGCTAACTACGTCTTAAAATACATCAGAGAAAAGGTGGGAAAAGACAAGAGCACAATCCTATTTACAAACACAAGAGACGAAGCGGAGTACCTCGGTGCACTCCTGAAAGCGAAGTCACCCGATATACCGGTAGAGGTCCACCATGGCTCTCTATCAAGAGAGATACGTGAAGACACAGAGAGCAAACTTAGAAACGGCGCTGCCGGAATGGTGGTCTCCACATCATCTTTGGAACTCGGGCTGGATATTGGTCAAGTAGATCTTGTTGTGCAGTCCGGCTCAAGCAGGCAAGCGGTCAAGCTGATTCAGAGGATTGGGAGAAGCAGGCACAGGGTCGGAGAGTCTGCTTTGGGTCTTGTTGTAACGAATAGGTTAGATGATGAGTTAGAGGCGTTAGCTCTCATAAACCGTATTCATGTCGGGTCGTTCGAGAAGAGTGACATTCAAGAAGGGGCGCTGGATGTCTTGGCTCACCATTTAGTTGGAATAGTTATGGAGAATGGTCGCTTAAAAATAGGTGATGCCGTATCCATACTTACGGGTGCATACCCGTTCAGAGATATAGGGCCTGATGAGGTGGATCTCTGCTTCGAGATTCTGGATAGGCAGAGTATACTGAGGTATGATGGTGAAGAAGCTAGGATGAGAGGTGCAGGGACATACAAATACTATTACGGTAACATTTCAACTATACCTGATATACAGCAGCTAACCGTGGTAGATAGAGTATCTAACAAGAAGGTCGGCAGACTAGATCAGATGTTTATAGGCGAATACGGTGAACCGGGCAAGCCTTTCGTCCTTAAAGGAAGCTCTTGGAGGATAATATCGATAGATGATGATAAAGGTGAAGTCAACGTTGAACCAATATTCGAAGATATATCAACCATCCCCTACTGGGTCGGAGAACTCATACCTATAGACCTAGAAACCGCGAGAGAAGTCGGCAGAATAAGGAGAAAGATAGCAGCAGGAAACCATGTGGATGTAAGTGAAGAGCAGACGAAGCGAATCCTGAAGAGCAGAGATATACTTGGACACGTCCCAGACGAAAAATCGATAACCGTAGAGAGGAAGATAGGCTCCAGCATCCTAGTCATCCACACCTGCCTAGGTTCAAAGGTTAACCAGACCCTAGCCACGATGCTCTCCACCATAATATCATCAAAGACAGGATACTTTGTAGAAGCAAATTCAGACCCCTACAGAATCCTACTATCATCACAGGGAGAACTTCACATAAAATACGTGGCAGACTTCTTCAGACAAGAATTCGACGTAAAAGATATACTCTCCGTCGCAGTAGTCGGCACTCACCCACTGAACTGGAAGACATGGTATGTTGCGAAGAAGTTCGGAGTTGTAGGAAAAGAAGCCCAGTACGACAAACGAGCATCACGCCTCATACAAGACCGATACCGTAACACCGCCCTATACCAAGAAGTTCTAAGAGAACTGTTCTGTGAGAAGTACGATATAGAGAAGACAAAAGAGATACAGGCAGCAGTAAAAAACAATAAAATAAGAATATATGAAAAAGAAGTCAAGAAGTTCTCGCCTCTAGCTCAACCGATACTGCAACACGCATCAAGCTTCGCAGCACTCCCACTAAGCATAGAGAAGACAGTTTTAGATCTGGTGAAGGAGAGACTGGAGAATAGAAAGCATAGACTGGTATGTATGAGTTGCGGAAGATGGGAATCAGTAACCAAAACAAAAGACGTAAAAGAGAAAATAACCTGCCCAGTCTGCAGATCACACCTCATGGCGGAGACATATCATAATGATAATGAGCTGATCTATATAATAAAAAGAAAGAAGAAGGGTGCAAAGATATCTAGTGAAGAAGAAAAGAAGTTCAAACGTGCATGGAAGACATCATCACTCATACAAACCTTCGGCCGCAGAGCCGTCATAACTCTCTCCGGATTCGGCGTAGGTGCAGATACAGCAGCTAGAATACTTAAAAGATACTCTGACGAAGACGAGTTCTACAAAGATATCTACAGAGCAGAAAAGACATACGTCTCCACCCGCAGCTTCTGGGACGACTAAGACACCTTTTCAACCTGAGAATAAGACTTCACCTGCAGCTCAGCCACCCCGCCTAAGCCTCTAGACGGAACAACAGCAACCAGCCTAAGACGCTGACCAGGAGTAATATCTGCAAGAATATCAGAGAGATCCCGCCAAGCGACTACCTTAATCTCTCTGGTCTCGTCCCCTACAATCACCTCAGTCTTCGTAACAGTTTCACCGCTCTTTGTAACAATGTCTTGACTGGTGGTTCTTGATAATGCTATAACCTCCAGCATAATAGGAGACTGTGAATCGTTCACATCTTTGATCTTGCAGGAGGTACTCTGAAGCTTGGGGAAGGAGTCATCATCTTCTTCAAGGAGTTTTATCGAAGATGTGCTGTTACTAAGTAGGGTTAGAGAAGATATCTCTCTGAATTCACAGTCTACCAGTACGTCTGTCTTGAGATTTGGAATAATGTCAGTAGCCTCATCCTTCAGAACTAGCGTGTAGAAACTTTTCGATTCATCGGCTACAAGAAGTGAAGCTGAGGAGCCACCGTCCTCCTTTACACGGATCTTCCCTATCGAGAATACTCTAAATCTCCCTGAACCAGATTCACCGAAGGACTTCTGAACAGAAATTATCTCCAAAGAGGTTCCTTCATTTCCATGCATCTCTATTGATCCGTCTTGAGTGAAACGGCTCTTAAGACCCACCAGTCGTACAACCGAATTCTGGGGTATATCCATCGTCGAGATCACATCGTTATTCCATATCGCTACTCTCGCACCACGCCCACCTGTCGGGCTGTTCAGATATAGATTCAGAACTTTACCTGGATTCCCATCTCTCCCCGTATATTCAGAGATTCTAGTAGGAGATTTTACCACGCCAGTTAATGCAAGATTGGGTTCAGGTGTGTTTATCGACGAGATGTCTTGAGTTATATCCTCTAAGGTGGGGAGTTTATCTTTCACATCCTTGTCATCTACCTTTTCAAGGTCTCCCCTGTTACCGATGTGAATATTAGGGCGACCGTCAAGTCCAGATTTTACGTAACCCTTCTGGATTCTCATTAAACTATTTGGGTCGAGGTTCAGCTCTTCTATTCGGCTTGTCTTATCATCCCAAAGGGTCGTCGTAACAAATATGTCCTTATCAAATATGGTTAAACGCCGATACCGACCTTCAGTCCCATCCTTTCTTCTGTAACTTTTAGCCGGGTGTATCGTGAAGATACGGCCCACTAATGTAACTTCGTTTGCACCTATGTATATATCCTTCAAAGGCAGCTCCGACGTAGTGACCACCTCGAGAGATATGTTCAAGTCCGAAGCTACTAGAAAGGTTGCTCCCGAGTCTGTCAGATAGCCTGCTCCGACCTTGTCTTTCTTCTCTTTTATGAGCTGGTGGATCTTCTCCTCGTCAAAATCCGGCTTCTGTTTAAGTATCTCCTCGATCAATTTATCAAGTTCAGGCATACTTTAACGCTCTTCCAACTGACGACTAACAACCTAGATACATGTCACTATTAACTGTTAATGAATAGTTTAATACAGACCAGATGCTCTACTCAAATTACAGTGGTCTGTTGGATAAAAAGAGCTAAACGACTCGGAATAAACATGCCTCTAGACGATAAATTCGAAAAGGATCTTATGAATGAGCTAGAGGTAAAGAATCATGAAGATCTTGAGAGGAACCTCAAGTTTCTACATGATGAGACATTCGAAGCCCTAGTTGAAAGCATACTTAGACGCAGAAAGAAGGGGTATACTGAGCGTAAAAGAGTTGTAGAGGATATATACAGGTAAGTTCCAGAGTTCTACTTCACGAAATCTCTGTTCAGCGTTATCTCCAGCACAGGTAGGTTCAAAGGTTTACCTTGACGGGTCGTAACGGTTTCACCATCAATTACTAACTTTGATATACCGACATCACCAATGAACTTGCTCTTTAAGAGCTGGAAGACTTCGATAGCTATATTGATAGCTTCACCTCTTGCTCTTAACACTAGACATCTTTCACCTTGATTAAATATCGTTATACAAGCCGTTACATAATTGAGTAGAGGCTTCGATTTGCCAACGATGACCATCTTCAGTTGTTTCATATCTATCACCGATTCCGTTTGGATTCACTGACAGTCGCGTGTGCTAGGCTTAGCGGATATGCTTCTATATTTACTTTTAAATATAGCGGTTTGCTCTTTTTATACTGAACATGAGTGGAATAGTTAAAAGGCTCTCTCAGGACATGAGTTTCGACGAAATATTTAATCTTGTAAAGAAGTCTGTAGAGAGAGTGCTTAAGCAGCACCGGGCAGGATTGACGCTAGTCCTGACGGAACTTCCTAATGCGGTGGGTGCTTATCACGCTGTAGGTTCAAATTTTATCGTTATGAATAGAACTATTTTAAATGCTGTAGCTACGCTAGGTAAGAGTAAGGAAGAGTTGAATTCATTCATATTCTCCATACTTACTCACGAGTATCTTCATGCATTAGGATATTATGATGAAGGAGAAGTTAGAAGATTAGTTTACCGTGTCACCGAGGAGATTCTGGGTAGGGAGCATATTGCAAGTCGTATGTCAAGTATAGGTATTATGGAGATTTATCCTGAACTTAGGCAACTAGGAGAAGGAAGAGTAGGTAGGGAACCTGAAATCATAAAGGACTTTGATACTTCAAGTATGCCGTACATAGGTTAAAACATTAGAGTGATAAGTAGGGCTATAAGTGACAGAGCTACTAAAAAGAACCCGCCCCTTCTCGCAGTGCTAATAACCTTATCTAAGGCTTGAGAGATATCGTCAAGCAGATCACCCCCCACAACCTTGACGTCAGTATCGACATATTTGACATCAAAGCTGGATTTAGATAGGTTTTCTACTGCCTTTTCATACAGATTCTTTATCACACTTACAAGATACTCTGTCTGAGTCTCATCTCCAAGCGCTACATAACCGCGCATAGTCATCACCTTTCCAGCTGTTATATGAGTATCAGATGTACAGAGCTCTAATACAGATATCTTGGAAGCGTCAAGGTGATCGATAACTTCTTCACGCAGACCTCTGCAGGCATTGTTCGCATCGACCGCTACCAGAGTATATCTGTCTTCATCAATCTCCAAGACCCATACACCTATGCCAGCAGGCCCTATATCCCAGGCGAAAGTGATGTTAAGCTCAGATGAATGTGCGAACCCTATTTTGAAAGGATGGTGCTTGGCCTTCTTTAGCTTCTTGAAAATCTTATTTGTAACATCTATAAGTTCGACTGATTCTTCTTGCTCCAGCTGGTTACCTTGAGAATTATGAGTATCTACTAGGAGGAGGTGTTTGAAACCGTTCTTTAGAGATGCTTCTTCTAAGGGTTTTTTTATTTCTCGCGGAAAGTCTTCCATGCCGTGTGGAGAAAGAGTTAGAAAAATTACTACACAATCGCCGAAAGCCAGTCCGTTTGCAACTGCTTTTCCTGACTTTGCGGTTACAGGTCGAGTACAGGTGTCACCTTCTCTTAAGCTCTTTAGATGCTTATATGATGATAGTAGATTATCTACTTCCTTCTTAGATGTCAGGTTCAATTCATGTCCTGAAACACCGTGCAGAACCAGTGGGGAGAAGCCTCTGTCAGAGAAGTATCGGAAGATTTGGAAGGGCAGATTACTGCTTCCTATAGGATAGAATGGTCCAGGATGAACTTCTGGAACAATTAACATAGGTTTCATCTTATCAGTATGAAATGTGATTATGCTGGTCTTGACCGTGGTCTCTGAGCTCGACTTTTCAATTATATCTTCAAGTGAACTGGGTTCTTCAGACGACCAAGCCTGAAGGAAAGCTTGGAACATCGTGAGGACGGGGGCCTTAAGTATTCCTGACCCTGAAGAGTTTATCAGTTGGAGGTACAGCAGGACCGCTCCGATAAGTGTGAAGCCGCTGCCGAATAATACGGGGTTCTGTACTACGAATACAGGAAGATTGTAATCGATTGCAAGGAGGAGTGTGAGAAGTACAGGTTGTATCGCTGCTACTAAGAGAGCTGTGTATAGATGGCGAAAGAACACTGAGCCGAATACTAAAAGCCTGAACGTGAAAGAGAAGAATGCACCAAGTATGATGAACGACAGAAGTCTTTCAGGAGACATCAGGAAGCCCAAAGTTACCAATGTGAGCCAGATGCCAGTCGAAATCACCGATAGGAAAGCGAGTCGCCTGAAGATCGCTAACGAGTTGCTACTCAATATGATGCGTTCAGATATAACGGATAGGAACACTGCTACTTCGAACGTTAAGAGGTATATTGGCATCGAAGACAGATCCACTTGAATGATAAGGGATGTAAGAAGAATAATTGGTGAAGAGAATGCTATCAGTAGAGCTGCCGTTGTGGGTGTAGAAGGAAGAGTAAAAAGGAGGTTAAAGCGTTTATGAATATTAGCTGTTGAATTCATCGTGGAGCAGTAGTTCTAAAGTGGAAGAACTATACGGATCAGTACCGACACAATTATAGTTGCTATTGCCATTATTATTACGATTTCAGGCCGCACCTTTACGCCGTGAGTTTCATCCTCAAAGAACCGTAATAGACCTGCACTTGAGGCAGGCATGGGTGACTGGCGTTTCTTCCGTTTACTACTCAATTCTATACCGTCCTATTGCACTCATGTTTTGATATAGGTGGGCATTAAAATGTTTTGTGTATAGTTAAGGCTGTTGAATCGTGAGTCCAATCTACGGTGATATAGCTCCAGAGGATCTAATCTCAACCTTTTCTTCACAGTAAGGGCTGTTTAGGTTAGTATGCTGAGTAAACATGAAGGTCATATGGGGGTTGATAGCTTTCACTAAACTTTGACAGAAGATCTCGTGGATTTCGTGATGCGGCTCACAGAAGGACTGCATCCCAGTCTCAAGCATTATCTGATGCCACGGACAGTTAAATATTCTAACGACACTTCTATCCTTTAAGGCTTCAACTACCTCGAAATCGAGTTCAGAACCCATTATCACCTTCGAGAATTTCCGGACTCCTGAATGAATTGAAGAGGCATCATTATTATCAATCTTCAAGGGTTTTAATAGATCCGTGAACGATTTACCGACTTCGCTCCAGACCTCTTTGCTAATCTTGTAATATGCGTCTAAGCCGACTTCTTCTTTAATGACTTGAGAATATAAGGTAATAAGATATATGAGTGCCTTGGTAGCCATCTCCCATTTCTTCTTATACACTAGCTCCTCTTTAGATTCCTTGATCTTGACGATGTCCATTATTAACTCTCGCCATAACTCCCTATCTACATTACTCTTCACTTGCTCTAACAGTTCCACTTCTTCCTTCGACAAACCTTTTGCAAGCATATTCAAGTCTGTTCCTAACTGGAGGAGAATTAGGTCATTACATTATATAAACCTAGTTCATGGCATATGGCAAGATACTTTTTAGTGGCTTGTCGAAGCTTGTAAACCTAGATGTTTTATTCAAACCTGTATCTATGTTTACTTAGAATGACAAGGTTCTCTAGTAGATGGAGTGATAAGTCTCGATCTGATAAAATAGGAGTAAGTAAGAGGTTTCTAAATAGGGGTTCTTCACCTCCGTTGAAATCTACTCTTGAAAGAGCTAAAAAGTCGATAAAGAGTCAGCTTTACAAACTTGATATTACGTTAAAGAATCTGAATGAAAAGGATAGTAAGTTACTTAGTCGTATAAGCATTAAGATTCAGAAACATGATAATAAGCATGCAGCTATATTTGCGAATGAACTTGTCGAAATAAGAAAAATGATGAAGATGGTTACTCAGGCAAAATATGCTCTTGAAGCAATTGCGCTCCGTATAGAGACTGTTCAAGACTTGGGTGACGTGGTATTTGCACTGGCGCCAGCAGTAGCGGCTGTGAAGAATGTTCAGCAGGGAGTAGCAAACGTAATACCGGCAGCAGAAGGTAGATTCACAGAGATAAGTGGGTTGCTGAGTGATATACTGGTGGATGCAGGACAGGTTGGGGAAGTTAACGTTGACTTCAAGTTAGCCAATGAAGATGCGGAGAAGATACTTGCGGAAGCGTCTGTCATGGCTGAAATGAACCTGAAGCAGAAGATACCGGATATACCAACGAACATACCGAAATCTATCTCAACCGCCCTAGAAGAAGCATTAGCATAGTTTTTCTTCAAGATGAGCGTAGTGATAGCTGTCTACGTTCATCTTCTAAACATTTTGAGGTATAGATAGCTTAACGCTAGTCAAAAGACTA
>JARPAQ010000145.1 GCA_029460375.1 Nitrososphaerota archaeon
AGTATCTTGGGCCTAAAGGTAAGATGCCTGCACCTCTGCCTCCGAACGCTCCAGTAGAGAATATGATTAAACGGTTCAGATCTGCGGTTCGAGTTCGAAGCCGCGGGCAGCTCGCTGTAGCCTGTAAGGTTGGGGATGAAAGTTTGAGCGATGAAGAGGTTGCGGAGAACGCATCGGCGATTTTTGCCGCTATCGAAAGAAGACTCCCATCGGCTGAGAACAACATCGGCAAGGTTATGTTAAAGTTGACTATGGCTGAACCTGTAACCGTATCAGGAGTGAGTTGATAATGCAGACTGCTGAGCGAACCTATGCACCTAAAAAAATTGAGGTGCTGCGTAAGCTTAAGGAGTACAGTAAGGAGCACTCTGTGATAGCGGTTTCGAAGATACGTAAAGTCAGGGCCCGCCAGATGATGGCGCTGAGGAAGCAGTTTAGAAAGGAGTTGAAGATGGTTGTCGCCAAGAACAAGTTATCAAATATGGCTCTAACGGGTACGAAGAAGAATATAGATCTCTTCCTGGATAAGATCAATGATCAGAACGCTCTGATATTTACCGATATGAGTCCGTTCAAACTTCAACTGACGCTAGACAAGAACAAGATCGACCTGCCAGCAAGAACTGGAGACATAGCTACCGACGACGTAGTCCTGCCTGCAGGAAATACAGGTATGCCTCCGGGTCCCGTTCTGAGCGAATTCAAGGAGCTGAAGGTGCCTACCCGGATAGATGCTGGTAGCATCTTCATATCAAGAGACACGGCGGTGCTGAAGGTTGGTGAGCAGATAACGCCGAAACTAGCTGGATTGCTGTCTCGACTGGGTCTGAAGCCTATCAAAGCGGGTCTATCTTTAGATGCAGCGTATGTAGACGGTGTAATCTTCAGCAGAGAAGACTTGCAGTTAGACTTGGAAGAATACCGTAGTAAGATACAGGAAGCATACAACTCGGTACTGGCTCTAGGAGTAGAAGCAGCATACCTGACGAAAGAGACCACCCCTCTGATAATAGGGCGAGCACACCGAGACGCGAAGGCTCTGACCTTAGCAGCAGCCTATGTGACCAAAGAGACTTTACCGGATATTCTAGCCTCTGGTCAACAGAAAGCGTTAGCGCTACAGAATCTAGCTAAGCAGAAAGGCTACAGTTAAGAAGGATTTATTCTATTTGTTGAGTTGGGTTTAGCCGAATAGGCTCGACAGCCCGGCTAGTGCTTCTTCTTCCTTCTTCTCTTCCTCTTCTTCCTTCTTTTCTTCTTTTGCTTCTTTAGGTGCGGCTTCGCCTGTAGCTGGTACTGCTGCTACTGGTGCTGCTGCTGCGCTCTTCAGTGCTTCTTCTATGTTGACTTCACCTAGTGCTGCGACTAGGGCTTTGGTTCTAACTTCATTCGGCTCGGTTCCTGCTGCCTTTAGAATCTTCTTTAGGTTATCTTCATTTACTTCTTGGTTTAGTTTATGAAGCATCAGCGCGGCGTATATGTATTCCATCTCTGTTCGACTCGCAACAGGCAGATTTTGTAGAGGCTATATAAGATTTTTTAGTTCAACTTTTCAGCCGCTCTCTTAATGGTAAAGAAAATATGGGTCGAAGGATATTGAGCTCGAGAAGTTGCTGAATCTAGTCATACTTCCCATAGAGTGCGACGACAAATCTATTCTAACCCAAATCCAAAAGGGAGTCTCAATCGCCTTCCCTAACCTCTCCTGCAGCATAGGGCCAGGGTCCAAGGGTCTTCTTGAAGGTTGTTTTAACTCTAAGCGGGGGCAGTACAACGCTTCAAGAGTGCTTCAGAAGATGAGTCGTCAGGTCAGGCTGCACCCGAGAGATTCTTTCCTTGGAGTTACTAGTGTTGATCTCTACGTTCCAGACATGAACTTTGTATTCGGTCTAGCGGGTATGTCGGAGCGCGTGGGTTTGATATCTCTTAATCGTTTGAAGTCTGAGACGTATGGGGGTGAGCCTGATCATGTGTTGTTTGTAGATAGGGCGGTTAAGGAGGCTGTTCACGAGATGGGTCACGTCTTCGGTCTGTCGCACTGCCGGCGCTCCAGCTGTGTTATGTACTTCTCCAACAGCATCTATGATACAGATAGAAAGGGTAGAGTGTTCTGCGCCCCATGTAAGGCGAATATTGACAAAACGTTGAGCTGATAAAAGACAGCATTATTAACCCCCTCAGTAGAAGACCCGTCTGTCGATGAAGGAGAAGGATGCGCTTAAGGCGAAGTTTTCAGCAAACCCAAAGAAATACTATGAAGTAGAACTATTTACAAAAGAAGGGTTCATCAGAAAAAAGTGCCCAAAATGCGGTAGATACTTCTGGACTCTCACCCCTGATCGTGAAGTCTGCCCTGAACCCCCTTGCCAACACTACGACTTCCTAGGTAACCCCCCGACAAACAGAAGATTCGACTACATAGACGCTTGGCGACAAATCGAAAGCTTCTTCGTGAAGAACGGCCACACCAGCATAAAACGCTACCCTGTGGTATGCCGATGGAGACCCGACCTATATTTCACCGTAGCATCGATAATAGACTTCCAGAGGATAGAAGGGGGAGAGATAGTATTCGAACTGCCTGCAAACCCACTTATAGTTCCTCAAACCTGCCTGCGCTTCAACGACATCCAGAATGTAGGTGTATCAGGTAAGCACTACTCATCCTTCTGTATGATAGGGCAGCACAGCATACTCGACGGAGAAGGGTACTGGAAGGATAGGTGCATAGAACTAGACTTTCAGCTCCTAACAGGCCCTTTTGGAATAAAGCCTGAAGAAGTGATATTTACAGAGGATGTCTGGATAGGGTACGGCGCCTTCGGCTACTCCCTAGAATACAACGTCAGAGGCCTTGAGCTCGGAAACGCAGTCTTCACAGAGTTCAAAGGCACACCCAGCGACTACAAAATCATGAGAGAGAAGGTCATAGATATGGGCGCTGGCCTCGAACGCTTTACATGGATAACCCAGGGCACACCTACCAGCTACGATGCCGTATTCGGCCCCATCATCAAGCGGATGAAGGTTAGGTGCAACATCGAGTACAACCCCGAATTCTACCTCAGATACGCTCGCATAGCTGGAATGCTCAACCTCGACGAAATACCCAGTCTGGCCGCGGCAAAGGCTCAGGTAGCTGGGGAATTAGGCATATCCGAGGATGAGCTTCACAACCAGACTGCTGGGCTTGAAGCGGTGTACATCTTGGCGGATCATGTGAGGACGCTGGTATTCGCTATTGCGGACGGAGGGTTGCCGAGCAACGTTGGAGGCGGCTACAATCTGAGGGTTATACTTAGGCGTGCTTTGAGCTATTTGGACAAGTTCGGGTGGGATATTACGCTTGAAGAGGTTGCCAACTGGCATATAGACTATCTGGCAGGTATCTATCCTGAGCTGACGGAGCATGTAGATGAAGTAGCCACTATACTCAAGGTAGAAGAGCGGAGGTATAGGAACACTTTGGAGCGGACAGGTAGGATAGTGAGCAACATAGCGAAGAGAGGCAGAACTCCGGGGGAAGACGAGCTTATACAGCTATACGATTCAGAAGGGATAACCCCGGATATGTTGAAGGAGCAAGGTCTCACGATAGAAGTTCCTTCAGAATTCTATGCCAAAGTAACTGAGCGACATATGATGGAGAGGGCGGAGAAGCCTCTTCCGAAGTTTGATGTGGAGAAGATGACTCCAACACGTCTCCTCTTCTACGAAGATCTGAATCTGTTCGAGTTCCAAGCAAGGATCGTAAAGATACTTGACGGTGAATACATAATTCTGGACAAGACCGCGTTCTACCCGCGTTCTGGGGGACAGGAGCCGGATCTTGGTTACATAGGCAGCTTCGAAGTTCAAGACGTAGATAAGTATGGAAACGTGGTGCTTCATAAGGTGAAGAGCCACAAGCTGGCCGAAGGCCAGCTTGTAAGGTGTAAAGTAGACTCGCATAGAAGAGGAATAATAGCTAGGCACCATACCGCCACACACCTTGTAAACGGTGCAGCCCAGAAGATACTTGGTTCTTGGGTTTGGCAGCACTCCGCTTACAAAGATATCGACAAAGCACGGCTAGATATAACTCACTACGCTCATCTCACTAATGAGGAGATCGCCAAGATAGAGGACTTGGCTAACAGCGCCGTCCTTATGAACCTCCCTGTAATAAAGGAGATACTGCCCCGAAGCAAGGCTGAGCAGAAGTATGGCTTCCGTCTGTATCAAGGTGGCGTAGTCCCGACAAGGGAATTGAGGGTTCTGAACATTTCAGGGTGGGATGTAGAAGCCTGTGGGGGTACTCATACATCTAGAACTGGTGATGTGGGTGTCATAAAGATACTGAAGAGTGAGCGAATTCAAGACGGGGTTGAACGAATAGAGTATGTTGCAGGTGAACCTGCGTTGAAGTATATTCAAAAAAGGGAGAATATGCTGCGCAAGATTTCTGATGTGATTGAGAGCCCGCAGGATAAGGTTGTGAAGGCTGTAACCGAAATAAAGAATACAGCAGACGATTTGAAGAGGAGGCAGAAGCAGCTCATAAAACGACTTGCATCCTACGAGGTTTCAGTCATTTCTCGTAAAGCCACTGATGTTGAAGGACTGAAGCTATACCTCTCTATGAGCGAAAGTCTAGGCGAAGAGTTCCATGTGATCATAGGTGAGCAAGCAATAAACAGCGAGCCACGACTGATATACTGCGGCTTTACAGTGATGGATAAGAGCGTGAGGATATACGTCTTCTGCGGTGAAGAAGCCCAGAAGAAAGGTGTGGGGGCCGATAGATTGGTTAGAGATGTCGCCAAGACTTTAGGTGGCTCCGGTGGGGGTGACGCCAGATTCGGTCAGGGTGGCGGCAAACAGATCATCAAGATCAAAGAAGCTGGAGAGACTGTGAAGAGCATCGTATCATCATTAGTGGCGAGGTAAGGATCCGTGGACTGGCCCGCTATACAGGAGAAGTGGCGTAGACGGTGGGATGAAGCCCATATTTTTGAAGCCGATCCAGATCCAGATAGATCAAAGTTCTACCTTACAGTAGCATACCCTTACCCTAATTCACCTCAACACATAGGGCATGGGCGAACATACACCCTTACAGATGTCTACGCACGGTATAAACGGATGCAAGGCTACCAAGTGCTCTTCCCTATGGCTTTCCACTACACGGGGACGCCGATACTGGCTATGTCAGAGCGCATAGAATCAGGTGACAAGGAGCTCATAGATACCTTCGCCGACATATACAAAGTGCCCCGAGAAGTAATCCCAACTCTTACAGAGCCGATAAAGATAGCGAAGTACTTCCACCAAGAGATAAAAGCCGGCATGAAGGAAATAGGCTACTCCATAGACTGGAGACGAGAATTCACAACCATAGACCCTCAGTACAGCACCTTCATCCAGTGGCAGTTCAATAAACTCCGAGATAAGAACCTGATAACACGTGGAAGCCACCCTGTAGGATGGTGCCCCAAAGACGGAAGCCCCGTCGGTCAGCATGACACACTTGGAGACGTGGAGCCTGAGATAGGGGAGTATACGCTGATAAAGTTCAGGCTGGACGACCACCAGCTTCCGACAGCTACACTGAGACCTGAAACCGTCTTCGGTGTGACTAATATCTGGATAAGACCCGAAGCGACATACGTAAAGGCCGATGTTGACGGTGAACCGTGGATAATCAGCCGAGAAGCCGCTGAAAAACTTCAGTACCTATCTATGAAGATAACTGTAAAAGAAGAGCTGAAAGGTTCAGATCTAGTCGGGAAGGAGGTGGAAAACCCCCTAACCAACACAAATATACTTATCCTACCAGCATCGTTCGTAGACCCGAAGAACGGAACAGGCGTAGTTATGTCGGTTCCAGCCCATGCGCCGTACGATTATCAAGCGTTGAAGGATTTGGCTGCAGAGTCAGAAATCCTGAAGAAGCACAATATACCGCAGGAACTTGTCGAGTCGATCAAGATACCGGTTATAATAGCTTCAGAGGGGTACAGCGGGATACCTTCAGAGCAGATTATAGAAAAGATGAAGATAACTGATCAGAACGACCCTAAGCTCGAAGATGCCACGGCAGAACTGTACAGGCATGAGTTCCATATAGGCGAGATGGCTGAAGGAACAGGAAGATATCGCGGTCTGCCGGTTTCAAAAGCTAGAGACTCGGTCAAAGATGATATGCTGAGCGCAGGTACTGGGTACACCATCTATGAAATATTGAACCGGCCAGTTGTATGCAGATGCGGTACCGAATGCATAGTGAAGATATTCGAGAAACAGTGGTTCATAGACTACGGTGACCAAGAGTGGAAGGACCTTGCGCGAAGATGCCTTGAACGAATCAAACTTCTGCCCGAAGATATACGTTCCGAATTTGAATATACAGTGGGTTGGCTGAAGAGAAAAGCCTGTGCTCGAAAGTCTGGGCTTGGCACAAACCTCCCGTGGGATGAAGAGTGGGTCATAGAGAGCCTGTCAGACTCTGTTATCTATATGGCCTACTACCTGATATCTAAATATGTAAACACGTACAACTTAAAGACAGAGCAGCTCGGCCCTGATGTATTCGACTATATCCTCCTCGGCGAAGGAAACTCCCAGAGTGTCGCGGAGAAGAACAGTCTTGATGAAGAGGTTCTGAAGCGGATGCGGGAAGAGTTCGAGTACTTCTACCCGCTGGACAGCAGACATTCGGGCCGTGATCTGGTTCCGAACCACCTCACCTTCTTCATATTCAACCACTCAGCTATATTTCCTGAAAAGGACTGGCCACGCCAGATAGTTGTAAACGGAAGCGTCCTTATGGAAGGAAAGAAGATGTCCAAATCCTTTGGGAACATCATCCCTCTGAGAGATGCTGTGAAGACCTATGGAGCAGACCCGTTAAGGCTGTCCATATTAGCAACAGCCGAACTCCTACAGGACGCGGATCTGAGCCTCGGGCTTGTCAAGACCTTTAGGGAGAGGCTTGAACGGTTCTACGATACTGCAGTCTCCGTTATCGAGGATCGTGCAGTAGCAGATATGGGTGAGTTGAGAACCGAGGATAGGTGGATTATCAGCCGTCTTCAGAGGATTGTTGAGCAGGCGACTGATGCAGTCAATAGGCTGCGTGTAAGGGAAGCGATACATAATATCGTGTATCAGGCTGATCAGGATGCTCAATGGTATCTCCGTAGAAGTCGAATCGATTCAGGTGAAGATAGAGCAAAGGTTATAGCTGAAGTTACCCATCAGCTTATAGAGACCCGAGTTAGGCTTCTGGCACCGTTCGCACCTTTCATCTCTGAAGAGATATGGGAGTTGATGGGGCATAAGGATTTCATCTCTGCCGCTGGATGGCCTAAAGCAGACGAGTCCAAGATAGATATTAAAGCCGAGGAAGGCGAGGAGTTAGTGAAGGGTCTCCTTGATGACACCTTGAATATAGTCCGGGTTACAAAGATTAGGCCGAGTAGAGTCGTATACTACACGTCCTCTGAGTGGAAGTGGACGGTCTACCTATCGGCTCTTCAGCTGGCTGACGAAGGTTCTTTGGATACGGGTTCGCTGATGAAGGAGCTGATGGAGAACGGGGAGTTGAAGAGTCGAGCCAAGGAGGTTTCGGCTTTTGCTAAGAAGTTGGTTGAGGAGGTTAGAACTGTTCCTTCAGATATGCGTGAAAAGAGGATGAAGATCGGTATACTCGGAGAGTCCGGTATACTTGAGGCGGCTAAGGGCTTCCTAGAGAAGGAGCTGGGGGCCGATGTCTCGATTTATAACGAGGATGATTCCGGTAGATATGATACTAAGAACAGGGCTGGTTTCTCAAAGCCGTACAGACCTGCGATATATGTTGAGTAAATGTCAAAAGCATTGCCTCTTCAAAGCAACGCTCTGAACTCCTCTTTTGTTAATCTTGGGATTAGCATTACACTACAACTTCATCTCCCCAATACGATTTAGCATTCTCTAACGGGATTCCATGTACCTCAATTGAACTGAACTGCTAACGGGATACTGTTGCGTTATTTGTCTTGGCGAAGATGGGATCGGTACGTTTGCCGATGGAGTCGAATTTCTACAAATACTTATAGGCAGCAAGCGTTCAAACATAGGTGATTGGGTTGAAGAAGAGCGCCGCGTTATCTCTGGTCTTATTCGCCCTCCTAGTCTTCACCTCAACCTTAACCGCATATACCTCGGCGTTTGCGCCAAACGGCGTGTATACTCCGCTCAGACCTGAATGGATAAGGGAGGGTGACTATGTGACGTATTTGTACTCGGTAACGGCACAGGGGTTAACTGGAACTATTCACTTTAGAGTGACGACTCAGGA
>JARPAQ010000146.1 GCA_029460375.1 Nitrososphaerota archaeon
CCTACATGACCCGGTAGCATAATTACTGGCTTTCCCCGAACCACTCCAAACCCGCTGACCTTCCCAGCGCTCAAAGCCACCCCGTGGAAAATTATCCCCGGTTCGCCTAGGTTTTCTATTACGTCGGGGACGTAGTCTTTGATTCCAACTGAGCATCCCGCTATTGTTATCGCTATGTCGGCTTTCTCTATGGCTGATGTGATCTTGCGGGATATATCTTCTAAACTGTCTTCAGCTATGCCCATCAGTATCGGTTCTGCGTTAAAGTATTCAACGAGGCTGGACACGATGTATGCGTTGTTGTTCACTATCTTATTCGGAGCGTTCTGGAAGGGCTCGGTGAGCTCGTCTCCGACCGATATTACCGCTACCCGTGGTCTTCTTACAACCTTCACATATTCCCGGTTCAAAGCTACGAGCAGACCTATATCCTGCGGCCTGATTGTACGTCCTTTCGGTAGTACAAGTTCCTGTTTCTTCACGTCTTCTCCGGTCTGACAGATGTTACGGTTAGATTCCGGCGGGTTCTTCACAGTTATCTCTCCGTCTTCTCTTAGAACATTTTCCACCTTCAACACGGCGTCCGCCCCTTTCGGGATTGGCGCTCCGCATGCTACATACATGGTCTCGTCGTCTCCTATTGAGGCGTCTGTCGGATGGTCTGGTGGGTATAGTTCGCCTGTTATGGTGAGTTTCACTGAGTTCTTTTCAGCGCCCTGAATATTCTGTGTCTTCACTGCGTATCCATCCATAGCTGCGAAGTCGTGATCCGGTAGATATACTTCGGACACGATGTCTTCGGCCAAGACTCTTCTGAGCGAGTTGATCGTCTTAACAGTTTCATATCCAAGCGGTTGGTTAGGAACAGCTTGCTCAATCAGACGAAGTGCTTCTTCAAGCCTGATAAGTTTAAAGGTCCTTCTCTGATGGGTGTTCAAATTACTTTCTCATCCTCTTATCTCTGAGCTGCAAAGCATATGCGAATATAAGCCCAACTAAAACTCCTGCCAGCATACTGTATGCAAACCCGAGAAGTGCAGTAACAGCAACTACCAACATATCTTCTACACGCTTGATATCCCTGCTCTGGCGGGCAAGTTCAAACGCTACGAATACGAGAAGTGCTCCAAGTATGCTGAGGGGGAAAGCCTGCATAACACCTGTTACAAAGCCGCCTGCGAAGACACCTAACAGCATCAGAGCAGCACCGAAGATGAGCATTGATCCCCCTGTTCTAGCTCCAAACCTATGCCAAGCCGCAACACCACCTGCGCCGTGACACATCCCGATACCACCTATCAGAGGAGCTATGCTGCTCATCAACCCTACACTTTTACCTATGGATTTTATCGAAGGCGCCTTCTCTCGATACCTGATGTGTAAAAGACCGTATGTCGCTATGAGTGAGTTGGTAAGCGTTAGAGGTAACTGCGCCAGAGACAAGTTCAGACTCAACATGAAGTCAGCTGCCAAAGGAAGCGTTATAGCCGGTATCCAGAGGTTGAACTCACCATTAGCCGCAACTTCAGGACTGAATATTAATGCAACTGCTACCCCGATAAAGACCAAAACTAGGGCTACTGGAATACGCCTCCTGAAGGAGACCAGAATCAGTATCATTGAAAGCGCAGCTAAACTTATGCTGTCGAAACCTAGCATAGGTGTACTGCTTATCATTGTTAAGCCTTTGACAGCGAGAGATATTCCTAGCCCCATCTGTATCCCTCTTACGACTGCTTTTGGGATAAGTCTCTGGAAGCGTGTTAGAAGTCCTGTTAGTGTTATGGCTATGACGGCTAAACCTGTGAGCATTCCCGCCAGCATTATTGTGTCAGGCGCGTATCCATTTGCTATTGCGATTCCTGCTATGGCCTTCATAGGTTCCACAGGTATGGGGAGGCCGAATACTAAGCCGTTGGCTATGAAGAATATTCCGAATGTGGTTAGAAGTTGCGATGGGTCCATCCCGTTTACCACTATAAGCCCAACTACTATCGGTATGAATATGCCGAGGTCTCCGAGAGATCCTGAGAGTTCACTAAGTGTCCATCTGAAGCGTGATATTTCGGACTTCTGTTGGGTGGTTGTACGCATCTTCCCTTCCCGACATGCCTAGCTGTGCATATCGCTAGGTATATTTATCTTACGGTATATACCTAAGATAAAACAACTTATGGGTATTCACCACTTGTTCGTTTGAAGCATGGTAATTACACATCAAAACGAGTGATTTCTACTCTAGATTTCAAGCACATAACCCCTTAATATTGAGGATGTCGTCTCCGATCGAATTAGGTTAATTGAACGCCTTAAAAGGATTGTACGCAATACATGACGAGATATTAAAACGGTCACAGATTCTCGAAATTTCAACCATAGACTTTCTTCATGACAAGAAAGAGTTGAATCGAGAAGATTATCTGAGAATAGTTGAGCCATCTAAGTATCTCGTTAAGGCTGGTCTTGAAAAGCATTTTAGATTTGAGGAAGCTGCTCTTTACCCGATGCTTATGGAAAGATCTCCAAAGGCAAGACGCCTCGTCTTAGATTTAATTTCAGAGCATACACAGTTTATGCAAAGATTCAAGAACTTTGAGACAGTCGAAGATTACGATGGGTCGATAAGAACATTAACTGCCTTGTTGAAAGACATCTCTTTACATGCTGGAAAAGAAAATGTACTCTATTCTTCAACCTCCTTGACAAATAGCGAACTATCGAAAGTCACAGAAATAGCTCATAGTATAGGGTACCCTATAGACTGAAGAGTGAAATGTCTAGTCCCAAGAGTTAATCCCTGACAAAAGACGCAACAGAACCCAGCAAAGAACTTATCCGGTCGAAGCATCTTCGTCTCTCAGTATAGCTTTTACCGCGCTGAGATCTTCCGGTGTGTTGATGTTAATGAAGCAGTGGAGCGATGGATCCGCATACCTAAACTTCTCTACCGGAACATAATTGACTCGTTCCAACTTGTTGATGGCATCTCGAAGTCGAACTGCACCAGCCCTGACGGCGTCTTTGAAAACCCTGCCTGCAGCCGAGACACGATAAACAGCGTACAGAGGCTCTATATTGCCGTTGGGCCAAGACGGGATAGCCAGATCGAAGTTTTCTGCTTCGCGGTATAGTTGTCTTATCACCTCAGGATTTATGAACGGTAGATCCGCTGCGAGCACAGCGGCGTACTCATCCCTGATTGTGTTCAGCCCTGTAATTATCCCGAGGATTGCAGCCTTATCGTCTATGGTATCCTTCACGATATTCACG
>JARPAQ010000147.1 GCA_029460375.1 Nitrososphaerota archaeon
AGGTGAGGAGCTGGATCTTAAGAAGCATAAGCCTAAGACAGAGGTCAAGGCGGTCACATATCACATGATGAGTATCAAAGAAGAGGATGGGCGAGTATCGGCGCGGTTCCTTCTTGACCTCTAATCCTTAAATAGAGTATATTGCGGCGTATTTCAGCGTGAGTGACCCTGAGCTGGAAAAGATTCTTAAGCGAAAGATGCGTGATCTTCAACGTAGAGAGGAGGATGTGAAGATGAGCGGAAGTATTGAGCTTACAGGTGCGAATTTTAACATGATAATGAGTGATAGCAAGCCTGTGTTGATAGATTTCTGGGCTGAATGGTGTGGTCCGTGCAGAGTTATGCACCCCGTATTCGAAAAGCTAGCATCGGAGTTTGGGGATAAGGTTGTCTTCGCTAGACTGAACGTTGATGATAATGGGGATCTAGCCGCCAAGTACAGGGTTATGTCCATCCCGACGTTTATGGTCTTCTCAAGCGGTAAACCGATCGATATGGTAGTCGGCGCTGTAGGGGAAGACGGCCTTAAGAACCTAATTCAGAAACACATAGACTCCAACTGAGCAGGATAATATCATCCCGCAGTCTGCCTCTTTACTTTAAAGACTGTTTCAGCTTATTCAGCAGTCCGCCTGACTGTATGATATCCAGTATGAATGGCGGTAACGGTTGAGCCTTGAAGGTTCTCCTAATCCTACCATTCTCAATAAGACCATCCTCCAAACTGACCGTCAAGATGTCACCTTCAATAACTTCGCTCCAGAGGTCGCTGCATTCAAGAACTGGCAGCCCCAAGTTTATCGCGTTCCGGTAGAAGATTCTAGCGAAGGATTTAGCTACTATACACTTCACGTTCGCGTTCTTTAGAGCTATAGGGGCTTGTTCTCTGCTTGAGCCTGAACCGAAGTTATCGCCCACCACCAATACTATACCGTCACGGCTCTTTCCTGAAAAAACGGGGTCTATACCCTCCATAGCGTGCCGCCCCAACTCCTCTTCATCCATAATTACAAGATATTTCCCAGGAATTATGATATCGGTATTGATATTGTCCCCGTACTTCAGAGCCTTGGCTTCAACCTTCAAAAAACATATCACCTCAGAGTATTCGGATCCGTAATTCTACCAGTTAAAGCCGACGCAGCAGCCACTGTAGGCGAGCCTAGGTAAACCTTCGCCTTCGGGTCACCCATTCTACCAATAAAGTTTCTGTTAGTAGTGCTTAAACAGGTCTCCCCAGCTGCAAGTACACCCAGGTGCCCTCCGTAGCACGCTCCACAGGAAGCTGTAGCTATGGCTGCTCCTGCTTCTGCGAAGGTCTGTATCAGACCTTTATTCATTGCGTCTATGAATATCTCTTGAGATGCTGGAACGACTACAAGCCTTGTACGCGGGTTTACCTGTCTTCCACGTAATATATCTGCGGCTGCCTGTAGGTCTTCGATTCGGCCGTTGGTGCAGGATCCGATGTATATCTGATCGAGCTCTACGTCGCCTAATTCCGAAACTGGTTTCACGTTATCCACCGCGCCGGGGCAGGCTATTTGTGATGGCAAACCATCGACATTGATGTTTAATGTTCGATCATACTCAGCATCTGAATCTCCGTTTAGAGGTGTGAACGGGTCGCTGGTTCTACTCTTCACATATTCCACGGTCTTCTCGTCAGGCTCAACTATACCTGACTTAGCACCCACCTCAATAGCCATATTGCAGAGCGTCAAACGGCTGGATACGCTCATATTCTTCACAGTCGGCCCCGTGAACTCCAGCCCCATGTAGGTGGCCCCGCTGAACCCTATCTCCTTCGCCACCCGCAGGAAGAGATCCTTGGCACCTACAAACCTATCAAACTCACCTGCAACATCTATCCTTATCACTTTGGGCACCTTGAACCAGAGCCTCCCCGTGATGAAGACCGAAGTCATCTCGGTAGAACCTATACCCGTTGAAAAAGCACCCAGTGCACCATATGTAACGGTGTGGGAATCAGCGCCGACTATGACTTCACCAGGCTTCACATACCCCTTCTCAACCATAACTTGGTGGCAGACTCCACCTCGACCTACATCGTAGAACCCTGGTATGTCAAGGTCTCTTGCGAAATCCCGTACTATACGGTGAACCTCAGCAGCTTGAGCTGTGGGTGCTGGTATAGTGTGATCCAGGATTATGGTGACCCGCTCTTTATCCCAGACCTTCTTTGCACCTACATCCTTGAAGTATTTCGCCACTAGGTAGCCAGTTATCTCGTTTATCATAGCATAGTCTATCTTAGCGTCCACAATCTGTCCAGGCGTCACCTCCTTTTCACCTGAAGCCTTGCTGAGTATCTTCTCCACTATATTCAATGTTTCAACCCCCATTCGCTGCGAATATTAAGCCCCCCTCTAAACATCGTTATTTTAACTATGTACCTTGAGCAGCTGTTACCGCTGTACCTGCAGATGCAAGCCTCCGCCTTTTGAGTAGCACCTTATTTATACCGTCGAGCATAGCTTCTACGCTCACGACTACGATATCTTCTCCCGCTGCACTCGCAGACGCGGTTATGCCTTCTTCATCTTCCACCTTTATCCTCACCTCAGCTAGGGCGTCTGAGCCTCCTGTTATGGCTTCAAGCCGATACTCCTTCAGTGTTATTTCACCAAAACCACCTGTAACCGTCTGTATAGCCTTCATAGCTGAGTCCACGGGCCCGACACCGGTGTCAGACGCTACGTATCTCTTCCCGTCGATGAGCACCCTGACAGACGCGGTAGGCACCATCCTCACACCTGTCATAACTGAAAAGTCCTGTAGGTCTACAACCTTCTCCTCCGGCGAGGTTTGGCCTATAACAGCCCGAGCTAGAGCAGATAGATCCGTCTCGCTGAGCCTCTTCCCTTTATCTCCAAGCTCCTTTACCTTTTCAACTATATCTTTGAGCTGATCACGTGAGGCGTCTATTCCGAGCTCTTTGAGCTGGGCAGATATACCGTGTCCTCCAGCATGCTTACCTGCCTGAATCCACCTTCTCCTACCTACGAGCTCCGGCGCTATAGGCTCATATGTCAAAGGTACTGTCAGAACACCGTGAGTATGTATTCCTGACTCATGCCCGAATGCGTTTTCACCAACTATTGCTTTGTTAGGCTGCATAGCTATACCTGTGATTCTGGAGACGAGCCTAGATGTCTCGTATATCAGCTTGGTGTTGATATTCGTCTTTCTCTGGTGTAGACAGTATAACGACATAACAAGCTCCTCAAGAGAAGCGTTTCCAGCCCGCTCCCCCAGCCCGTTCACAGCAACATGCGCAGTCTTCGCTCCAGCATTTATCCCTGCGAGGGTGTTGGCGACTGCTAGGCCAAAGTCGTTGTGGCAGTGGAGGCTTATGGGAACGTTCACCACTGTCTTGATGTCGGAGACAAGTTGGAACATCTTTTCAGGTGTTATGACGCCGACTGTGTCAGGTATATCTATGCGGTCTACGCCTGCATTGTTCACCGCTTTGAAGACTTCTTTCAGGTAGGTCAAATCAGATCTAGTTGCGTCTTCGGCTGAGAATTCTACTATGACACCGTGGGATTTACAATACTCTACTGCTTCAACGGCTTTTTCAACGGCTTGTTCACGGGTTATCTTGAGTTTATGCTCCAGATGAAGGTCTGATGTGGCGATGAAGGTGTGGATAGAGTCGACTCCGCAGTCGAGAGCAGCATCGATATCCTTTCGACTCGTTCTTGCTAGACTGCATATCTCTGCGCTTAGACCCTCTTTCGCGATCATTTTCACAGATTCTATCTCGCCTTTCGAGGTTATGGGGAAGCCTGCTTCTATAATGTCTACACCTAGACGATCTAGCTGCCTAGCTATCTGAAGCTTATTTTCAGGCGTCAACGATACTCCGGGGGTCTGCTCCCCATCTCTCAGCGTAGTGTCAAAAATGAGTATCCTGTCTTCACTGCTGCTCATTTCTTCCCTCCTCTTTGAAGAGCCGTTATCCCTGTTCTGGCCATCTCTTTTATCCCGTATCCTGAGACGAGTTCTATGAAGGCGTCTATCTTGTCTGGTGTACCTGTTACTTCCACCATAAGAGAGTCGCGTGATATGTCGATTATGCGGTTTCTGAATATTTCACTATAGTTGGTCAGTTCCGATAGGGCTCTGCTATCCGAAACCTGAATCTTGATAAGCGCCAGCTCGCGCTGCACAGTCTCCTCTTGATCTAGCACCTGAACTTTGATGACATCGATAAGTTTGCTTACCTGCTTAACTATCTGCTCTGCTACGTCCTCATCTCCATGAATTGTTATCGTCATCCTTGAAAGATCCTTCTGCTCGATTTCTCCGACACTTATGCTATCTATGTTGAAGCCACGCCGCCTGAACATATTCGCAGCCCTGAATAGGACACCCGGCTTGTTCTCCACTATAATTGATATGATATACGTTCTTTCGGTCAACTGTTAACCTCCGCCTTGTAAAGAACATCCTTCAACCCTCGGCCGGGAGGGACGAATGGAAAGACATCCTCATCCGCTGAGACTGGACAATCTATCACAGTTGCAACCTTGCTGTTGACAGCTTCTTTGAAAACCTTTTCGAACTCTTCGATAGACTGGGCGCGAAGACCCTGTGCGCCGTATGCTTCAGCCAATTTTACAAAGTCAGGCATACTATCCAGCTTTACTCCGGAATACCGTCGATTGTAAAAGAGCCTCTGCCACTGCTCAACCATACCCAGCGAAGAGTTGTTAAGTATGACAACAGTAACCGGGATATCCTCAGCCATACAGACGGATAGAGAATTCTCCGTCATCCTAAAACTACCGTCCCCCGCTAAATCGACAACCGGTACATCTGGTTTCGCGACTTTAGCCCCTACAGCAGCGGGGAAGCCGAAACCCATAGTGCCCAGCCCGGTTGAAGTTATCCACGTTCTAGGTTCTATGACTTGGTAGTATAGTTCTCCCCACATCTGGTTCTTACCAACCTCGGTGGTGAGTATCCCGTTCGGTGGAAGCAGCTCCCGTATCTTCTTGATTATTTTCGG
>JARPAQ010000148.1 GCA_029460375.1 Nitrososphaerota archaeon
ACTTCCACCACTATATTAGAAACCGGCTCACCTTTTTCTGACGAAATTCGACCTTTCACTAAAAATGTCATACCATCTAGTCCAAGACCATATGATAAAAAACTATCTCCATAAGCTGGCATATAAAAAAGCAAATGCTCCCTATTAGTCACGAGTTAGTTGACTGCAGCCCTTCATCAAAATGAGAGTGGGCCGGAACGGACTTTACAAATGGGTCCAAGTCCATATGCCTCTCTGAAGTAGGTGGGGGAATCCTTAACTAATTCAAGTACTATTAGCGGGAGTATGAGCCGAGCGAAGGTGGGTAGAGGGAAGTTCACCGTAGTCATTCGTGAAGAGGAGGAAGGAGGTTACTCTGCCCAATGCTTAGAACTACCGGGCGCCGTCAGCGAAGGCGAAACCAAAGAGGAAACCCTTAGGAACATCAGGGACGCCATCGAAGGCTTTTTGGAAGCTTTCCCTGAAGAAAAGGAGCGTCTGAAACTCAAGAGAGAAGTGGTGGAGGTTTCCCTCTAAGAAGCTCCCACATCTAGGATGGCGAGAGATTATCAAGGCCTTAGGCCAAAAAGGTTTCTTCGTGACACACCGAAAAGGTAGCCACATCTATCTAACCGATAAAGATAGGAAACATAAGATCACTGTTCCAAGGCACGATTCAGTGAAGACAGGAACACTGATGTCCATAATAGAGCAAGCGGGACTCACACGTGAAGAGTTCATTGACGTATTATCCTAATCTGTTATCCTCCGCTGTATCCCAAGAGTTATAATAATATTGTTGTTATACGAAAAAGTAGGCTTGGCGGTTCCATACCTAAACAGGTTCAAAACCATAATATGGGCCGAGACGGACTTGAACCGCCGACCTTCGCTGTGTCAGAGCGATGTCCTAACCATGCTAGACGACCGGCCCTCGTAATCAGACCTGTACACGGATTATTTATCCATTAGTAGCAGATATCGACTATTGTTGAATCGAGTTTCTAAGTGGGTTGATTTAAATAAACGGCCTACAGCAAGGTGAAACGAGGTTCAACTCATGAGCAAAAGTTCCGAAATATCAGGCTTCTATAAACTGAGCCCTGCTGACAGGTTGAAGATTGTAAAGGAGTTCTCAGGCATATCCAGCGAAGATGCAGAGCTTATCCAGAGCATGTCTGGCCTGAAACTGGAAGCAGCCGACCGAATGATAGAGAACGTCATAGGCGCTATACCTGTACCCCTCGGCATAGCAGTTAATTTCCTCATCAACAGCAGAGACTACCTCATCCCTATGGCCATCGAAGAACCATCGGTAGTCGCAGCAGCAAGCAACATAGCCCGTATGGCCCGAGCAGGAGGAGGTTTCCACACCAGCAACACAGGCCCAGTTATGATAGGGCAGATCCAAGCAGTAGGTATAGTAGACCCTCATGCTGCTAGGATGCGTATCCTCGAAGCTGAGGACGAAATTGTCGCCAAGGCTAATGAACAGGATCCTATGTTGGTGAAGGTCGGTGGAGGCGCTAGAGGCATCGAAGTTAAGGTGCTTGACTCTACAGTGGGCCCTATGGTTGTAACGGAGCTTCACGTAGATTGTAGAGACGCTATGGGCGCGAACGCTGTTAACACTATGGCCGAAGCCGTAGCACCTATAATCGAAAGATTAACCGGCGGACGAGTCTACCTCAGAATCATATCTAACCTAGCGTCTAAACGGTTAGTAAGGTCAAGAGCAACCTTCCCAAAAGAAACCGTGGGAGGTGAAGAGGTGGTTGAAGGTATAATCAACGCCTACGCATTCGCCGCAGCAGACCCATACAGATGCGCCACTCACAACAAAGGAATCATGAACGGCGTAACAGCTGTAGCCCTAGCGACAGGCCAAGACACCCGCGCCCTAGAGGCTGGAGCACACGCCTACGCCGCCCAGTCTGGAAGATATGTTCCCCTGACAACTTGGGAGCGAAATGAAGGTGGAGACCTTGTTGGAACCATAGAGATACCAATGGCTGTCGGGCTCATCGGAGGTGCCACCGCTGTCCATCCGGTAGCAAAAATATGCACAAGAATTCTGGGTGTAAAGTCGGCTTTGGAGCTGGGTGAAGTTATGGTTTCCGTCGGGTTGGCTCAGAACTTGGCTGCTTTGAGAGCTCTTTCATCCGAGGGAATTCAGAGGGGGCATATGAAGCTTCACGCTCGCAACATTGCGATATCCGCAGGGGCTGTGGGCGAGGTGGTGGATAAGGTTGCTGCGAAGATGGTTGAGGAGCGCAAAGTAAGGTTCGACCGAGCTAAGGAGCTGGTGGAAGAGCTTAGCAGATCTTGACTGAAGATTATTGCTCAAGATTCAAATAGCATTCCTCTCCATAGATTTATGGTATGTTTGAGCCGGTGTACCTAGCTGTTTCTCTAATCGGTCTGCTGCATGGTGTAGAACCTGGTCACGGATGGCCCGTAGCTATGCTCTATGCTGTTGGAAGGTCTAACCCTCTCGCAAAAGGGTTTGTAGCTTCCTGTATAATTTCGTTCTTTCATATGATTTCATCTCTTGCTGTAGTGGCCGCCTATGTGCTTCTCAGCTCATACCTAGCATTCGCCATACCGTACCTAAATTATATTGCAGGTGCAGCTCTCCTTGTCTTGGCGGTAAGGTTCTGGTTTGAAAGACCGAATAGTAGGTCAGAAGATCAGCATGGTCATATCCACGACGATTTTGACGAAGGCGAGCATATGCATGAACACGATCATAAAGAAATAGGTAAACACATGCATAAACATAGGCATCGACGAAAGATACTTCTCACGCTTAAGGGCTTGGCTGTCTTTGCTTTAATCCTCGGCTTTGCTCATGAAGAGGAATTCGTTCTTCTTGCTATGGTGGTTGGAGGTGTGAACCCGTTAATTATGATGCTCACATATGCTTCTGCTGTTACGCTGGGTATAGTTGGAATAACACTTATCGGTGTAAAGACTTCTCGCAGGCTTCAATCCAAACTCGAAAGATACGAACATCTAATACCTAAAATAAGCGCAATCATCCTATTAGTTTTAGGGATAAGCTTCCTAGTGGGTATCAGATGACATTCAGCTTGTAAACCTTTGGTGCTGAGGGTGGGATTTGAACCCACGAAACCATTACGGTCACAGACTTGGCGGATATTTAGCAGGTTCCAGATGGAACTTGTGAACATATATTATTGGTGGGTAATTATCGGTAAGTGTTTCACAGTAATGCTTTAGAATAGACCGGTGAGTATGTCTGGAAAAAGCTTGAAGGAGTAGAGAACGGAAAAAGTAGGGTTTGTTGCAGGTGTTGGATAGGTTTACATTTGGGCTTAATTCGAGTCAGAAGATATTCTTAGCTGAGATGCTGGGAACTTTCGGCTTAGTGTTATTCGCTACTGGCTCCATTGTTTTCGATGCTAGGATGAACGGGGTTCTCGGTCTTGTGTTTATTGCTTCTGTGGCCTCACTAGGAATTTCATTGATGGTCTATGCATTTGGGAACATTTCTATGGCGCATCTTAATCCCGCCGTCACAGTTGGCTTTTTGATAACTAACCATGTGGGAAAGAAACTAGCAACATATTATGTGATGGCTCAAATTATAGGGGCCTTTTTGGCAAGTTTGACTGTAGCCTTTTTTATCGGAAGTGAGGCTAATCTTGGAGCTAATACGCCAAACTTCACATATTCAATATTAACAATCTTTGGTGCGGAGGTTCTCGCAACCTCTTTGCTGATGGTGGTAATTTTGGTGTCGGTTCGATTTAAAGGTCTAAAGGGTTTTGGCGGGCTTGCTATTGGAGGCACGGTGGGATTAGATATTCTCTTGTTCGCCTCCATTTCTGGGGCCTCTATGAATCCCGCCCGTTCTTTAGCGCCCGCTGTTTTTGCCGGAGTGCTTAGTGATTTATGGTTGTATTGGTCAGCTCCATTTATCGGCGCATCAATTGCGGCTCTGATATATAGAAGGATATTTGCCACTATAGACTAGATTCATAATAGGGCAGATTGTCAACCTAATGGGAGTTCCATGGAAACGGCCTGAAGTGAAGTTGGCATCATGACGGAACGAGACTTGCTCAACAAGGTCCTTTCCAAAGGCCTTGATCCAAATAACACCAAGGTAGCCGATATAATAAGCAGCCCTGTATTAACCATTGACATTAATGCAACTATCATCGACTCGATGGAGATAATGATGAGGAAAAAAACTAGGAGACTTCTTGTTACCGCCGAAGGCCAACTGGCCGGGATCTTAACTCTGTGGGACATTCAAGAACGGGTTTACCGCATATTCCAAAACGTCACTCAAGCTGCTCCCGGTGAAAAGAGATATTGCTAGTACTTTGTGCTAGGAATCCGTCAAAGCTGAAGAAGCTTAGAGTGGAGGAGACTAGGGTTGTGAGAACTATTCTAGTTTTCTGATGAAGGCGCCTTTCTTATCGTTTTTCTGAGCAATCGTCCACTCTAACACATCGCCTGTTTTGATTCCTAACTCTCTCACAATATCTTCTGGAATCGTAGATCTAGCGGAAGGCGACCTAGAGCTTGCTTTAACCACCTTGGATGTAGCGACCATATCTTTGCCACAATCTTTCAGCTACGTATACCTATTAAACCTTTATTACCTGATACACCCTTAAATATACACCTATTAGGCTTTTTAGGAACACACTCACAACCCCGTAAAACAATAAAGTTAAGCCTTACTAGCAAGCCCAAACCCAAATAGTTCACTAGGGTCGCCAAAGGTTAACATATCTCGAACTGTTACATACCCAAGTTTCTGCCCTAAACAACTCACGAGATAAGCGCCGGGAGTGGGATTTGAACCCAGATTTACTGGTAGTTCTGGTCAGAGTTCAGCCAGATTCAAGACTTCTATCGCAGCGGTACGGTTTTCGACATCTCGGTGAACTATGACAAGGCCGTCGTCGGTCGGTTCTCCTTCTGTGTGCTTGGCTTCCCTGAACCTTATGTACAGGTCTCCTTCCTTATCATCGTAGTCAGCCATGATAACTCTGGACGGGATGCGTAGGTGATACTTCCGTCTGACCTTCCCTAACACTTCTCGCAAGTCTATGTCTAGGAGAGTGGTAGCTTTCTGAATTTCTGATACCTCCTTTCTTTCCGCTTAAGGCCTACTAGGTAGGCGGTAATTAAATAGGTTTTCGAAGCCTTCTTCCGCGCTATTAGGACAAGAAAATCTGCTGGTGCATTCTGCACACGCTTTATTAGGTGAAGACTTCCCCTAGGATCAAGAAAGACCTCATCAGGTGCAGCAGCCGTGTCAACTACCGCTTCCAGCATAGTTCCTAACTCGGTGTGTCTGTCTAGGATGTGAAGCCATCGTCTACGAGTAATAATGAACTCGGCGCCATCATAGGCGGCTACTCTAGCTTCAACAGCGTCTTCTGCGCTTGGCAAGGTGCTCCGACTTCTGCATCTAAGTACTAGAAATATTTGGATTACCTGAGATCACACCTGTTTTTGTGGACCCCCTTTTCTTTTCCAAATCAAAAACTGACAAAAAGCGCCGGGGGTGGGATTTGAACCCACGAGACCATTACGGTCACAGACTTAGCAGGCCTGCGCCCTACCAGGCTAGGCGACCCCGGCATAGAGATGCTGTACAGCCGTGAATAGGCGGGCAGTTTCCAGATTTAAAGCCTTCCTCTTAAGATGCGGTGCTAAAGGTATTGGCGGCAGCTCCACCGGAGTTCGCGTTCCAGCCAGACCTCGTCTCCAGCACCGCGCAGTCATCCACGTAGACGCAACAGCGTGGCCACCCCACCTTAGAGCTGCTCCCTCCCGGACCTCGCTCGATTCGACGGTTGAAAGTCAGAACCTCTCCTTCGAGAGGCCCGCTTCTCATGACCACCCGTCACGGCGTGAGTTCATCCCTACGGCATCGGCAAGTATCCAACCAGAGCGTTTTACCCGCCGGTTACTGGCCCCTGCATATAGTCGGTTTCAGGATGGGGGACGACTATCCCCCCGGCCCTACCTGCCGCCGTATATGCTGACGGAGGCGGTACCTATATTTGCTTATTCCGTATAGACAGCATGTTTACTGAGTGCTTATTGTCTTCAAAGCCGATTGGTGCCGGCTAATAAGCACCTACCCTAATTTTATTTTGTCATATTAGAGGATAGCTTACCTTACTGGTAAGCCCAAACCAAAATATTTCTAGATAAAGAGTATA
>JARPAQ010000020.1 GCA_029460375.1 Nitrososphaerota archaeon
GATTGGTTTCTTCACTACCGCCTCACGTTTAATGCGTTGAGGTTCTTCGGCTAGATGCTTTTTCTTAGGCTGAATTACTTTCACCGGTTCACTGATAAAATTCTTTTCATACCTGTCAAGAATCTTCATCACAAAATCTTCACTTCCTTCTAATTCGATTATTCCTTCCTTCAGGTTGATTTTCGCTTTGGTGATCTCAACCATGTCTTTGCAAACTCATGTAATCAAGTATATATGGCTTATCTCACCTCAGAATTTTTAGATGATATGTCTAAACTACGATTATCTTGATCGTAAGAAGTTCTCTAAGACTCTTCTACCGTGAATAAAGATTTCAGAATAATTTTCAGGGTGAAACTGAACACCAAATATCAGCCGCTCCCTATGCTTAAAGGCTTCAACCTCATAATCCGCACTCTTGGCGAGAAGTTCAAAGTCAGGCATAACCCTCGTCACGACCCGTAGGTTCGACTTGTATACCTTTATCCTGTCAGGCAACCCTCGAAAGACATCGTCATGCTCAATGATATCAATATCATAGAAACCTTCAAACTTCTTACTTAACCTAGCCACTCTCCCTCCGAAGGCGAACCCCAAAAGTTGATGACCAAAACATATACCCAGAACCGGTCTACTGATGCTCCGTATCCATGAAGCCACACCACGATAGGTCTCCGCAACTTCAGGCCTGTTAAGAGGAGCATCACCCCCGCTCAGAACTACCGCTTCAAACTCATCCGCATCGACTTGCTGCACCTTTGAAATATGAACCGTATGAGGCTCTTCACCGACTATTCGAGATATCTCCCGCTTCAACTTGTTGATCTTTGACGGATTAATGAGATAGTTATTAACCAGCAGAACCTTCATCTACATATCTACCGGGAAAAGCTATGAAACCATTTATATGGATACTGTAATAAAGACGCTCCAGATGATTACCATCGAGGAGTGTGACCAGATTTTCTAAACGACAATTTGTAATAGACACTGGAAAAGAGGAGGTACCCATAGAAGGATACGAACATAAGAGCGTCGCCACAAAGTACCTTATGAAGAGGAGACGCAGCCTACTTGTAACAAAAGATAAAGAGAAGGTCAACCGGCTGTTCGATGAACTACCGAGAGAAGTCACAGTAAAGGGTCAACAGCTCGACAAGACGTTCAAGGTCAACTGGGAGCGGGTGGGGACTACCGAGTTCGAAGGCGCCCGATTCGTATTCACTCTCGAAGCAGTCTGATCAATGCAAAGCCATAAACCTCACAAACTCCTCCTTAGTCCGCGGCTTCAAGACATAATTATGCTTCCTCTCAGACCCTATTGTTGAGGAAGGCTCAGCACCATAATTATGCCCCGGATATACCTCTATATCGTCATCGAGATTCAAGATCTTGTTGAAGAGGCTGCTGTAAAGATCTTCTGCACTTCCACCTGGCAGATCTACTCTACCGCACTCGCCGACGAAGAGCGTGTCTCCTGTTAGCAGCTTCCTATCTATAAGTAGACAGATGCTTCCGGGTGTGTGGCCCGGGGTGTGTATTACCTTAATGCTTGTTTCTCCGAGCTTCAATTCCTCTCCGTCCTTCACTGAGATATCTTTGGTTATCTGGGCGTACTCATGCGCCACTATCTTGGCTCCCGTCTTTAAGGCGAGGTCTCGATTACCTGAAGTGTGATCCATATGTTCATGAGTGTCAATAAGGTACTTTATCTTCAATCTGTTCTGTACCGCTATTTCGAGTATTTTTTCGGTTTCGAAACCGGGATCCACTACCGCTCCTTGATGAGTCTCTTCGTCGCCAATTATGTAGCTGAAGTTCTCCATCGACCCCACTGGAACCTGAAAGAATATCAAGTCAAACACCTTCTTCAGCTTCAGGCGGCACCCCTATCGGGGCTACAACAACTTCCCCTGCGATGTCTCGCCGTTTCATGAGTCCCGTCTTGGGCTTGTGGAAAGTTACTGTAGCGTCTGCGATTACAGATTTGTCGTGAATCTCGCCTGTCAAGGGATCTAGACCAGATGGAATATCTACTGATAGGGTGTATGCTTTAGATCGGTTTATCAGATCTATAGCCTTTGAATGGGGTTCTCGAAGCACACCTCTTATCCCTGTGCCGAAGATAGCGTCTATGATTATGTCTGCGCCAAGAACATGTTTCTCCAACGCTTCATCGAAAGAAGGATGATCTAAGGTCAAGACTTTCACCGTCTTGGTCATACTCTTGAGTCCACGCCAGTTAAGAGCGGCTTCACTGGTCTTTAAATCGCGTCCCAGCAGAATTACAGTTACACGCACACCGTATCCAGCAAGGTGTCTTGCCGCTACGAAACTGTCCCCACCGTTGTTCCCTGTCCCTGCGACAACCACTACCTTTCTGTCTGCGATATCTTTTAGGCTGTTCTTCAGATGTTCGGCGACCGCTCTTCCTGCGTTCTCCATAAGTAGTACACGCGGTATGCCGAGCTTCTCGCTGTTCGCGTCTATCTTATCCATCTGTTCAGGGGTTATGGTCTGCATATGCCTATCAGTTTCAAGGTCTGGTAGATATCTTTATGTCTAGCGTCTTCACTTGCGGGTTTGAGTCGCTTTGCCTCGTGAATCTAAGACTGTTGAAGAGTCATCCACCATCACTTGTAGGCTTATGATGCCTAGTGATGCCAACCCTAGTGGGAATGTGTACGGTGGAAGCATACTGAAGTATATGGACGAAGTAGCAGGGATAGTGGCCTTAAGGCACTCTAGGATGAATGTTGTAACCGCGTCTATAGCGAGGATGGACTTCTCCAACCCGGTACATATTGGGGATCTGTTAATACTGAAGGCTTCTGTAAACTATGTTGGACAGACCTCTATGGAGGTTGGTGTAAGGATAGAGTCGGAAGATCTTCGGACAGGCAATGTTGAACATATAGGCTCATCCTACTTGACATTTGTAGCCTTGGATGAAGAGGGAAAACCTACTGTAATTTCTGGCATAACACCGCGAACTAATGATGAGAAGAGGCGGTATAAAGATGGGGCAGCGCGAAGAGAAGTAAAGCTCAAACTTCTGAAGCGATCATCCTAAACCTTCACTTTGAAGAGTATGCCTCTTCTGCCTCCGCTATGTAATCTGTGAATCTTCGGTCTCCTTGCTTCTTAAATTGCAGTCCGAGTCGAGAGAACAGCTCCTTAATTATGACATCTTCAAGAATGCTTGCACCCATCCCGAATAGCTTCGCCAGATCTTCACTATACTTGCCTGGATCTTCTGTCAGCAGAGAAGGGTCGCAGTAGAAGTCAATTGCAGCTGCTGCTGACTCTCCTATAGTCCTATTTAACGCATCTTTCGCAGATTTCAACAGTATGTTCGAGAAGTCGTTCAAATCTTCCACCTAGATTATTGGTGTGAACTTCGCTAACGGATACCCTGATTCAACATCTTCTTCCATACAGATCAGCGGTGTACGCATACCCTTCTTGCCGAACAGCAGTAATGCGCCATGCTCCCTCACAACCTTCAGATGAATATCCGCAATATTCGCAGCTCTTTGCTTGATCTCCTTCAAGCCGGGTGGACACAGTACTATTGAAAGTCCTTCACTTTCCTTTACTGAGGTGCTGAACATCATCATTCGTCTTATGACATCTCTTGCACCCTGA
>JARPAQ010000149.1 GCA_029460375.1 Nitrososphaerota archaeon
ATGGTTATCACTAGATATCTTGGAGAAGATCCTTCAGATCCTCCTCGCTGAGCCCCACTCCACGGGCAGCATCTCTTCTACCAATCTCCTTTCCATCTTTGAACGCTATGAGCGTTGGCACCGCCTCTATATTGTATCGTTCCCATAATGGGTTGTCATCGTCGGTTATGTCCACCTTTGCGAACTCGTACTTGGGATCTCTGCTATACTCTTCAAATACAGGATCGAAATTTCTGCAGAAGTGACAGTACGTCGCATAGAACAGCGTTACCGTTGGTCGGCTACTCTTCAGAATCTTTTCTGAGAAGTTGTCAGTGTCAGCGTGAATCATACATAATAAATTACCATACCATTCTATATAACTCTGAATTCTGGTCGAAGGTTTAAGTGAAGGCGACCTATATGCCTAATGCCAAGATGAGCGAAGAAGAAGGGCTGATAAAATTCCTGAAAACAGCTGGGCGGCTTAAGAAGGAGCCTCGAAGAGGCTGGGTTATCCGTGCCGGAGTGTCAAACCCTGAATCTGTAGCAGATCACACGTTCCGTTTGGTTCTCCTTTCTATGCTGCTGGGTGATTTGAGGGGACTCGATACGGAGAAGATGATGAAGCTGGCTGTAATTCATGACCTTGGTGAGTCTTTGACGGGGGATCTTACGCCTATGGATGTTGAGAAGATTGAGACCAAGGAGAAGGATGAGGATACGGCCATGGAAGAGGTTCTTAGCAACCTTCCATTCAAACTGCGAGAAAGTTATCTTAAGCTATGGCGTGATTTATGCTCTAGATCATCTAAAGAAGCTAAATTGGTTTCGGAAGCAGATAAGCTCGAGATGGCTCTTCAAGCGTCTGAATATATGGAAGAAGGATACTCAAAGGAAATGTTGAGCGAGTTCAAGATTTCTGCGATTCAGCGGATAAGTGATATCCAGATGCTTGATCTGATACGCCGTCTTTAGCATGGGTTGGCCGAGTGATATTCGTATCTGAATATTTTTGTCAATGAACTATTTATACGTGCATAAAGTCGGCCCTTCCATCAAGGTGATCGGAGATCGGCGAAGTATCCAAACTTGTCTGCAGAGAATGTGGGAAAGAGTACCCACCCACTATGAGACACATATGTGACGAATGTTTTGGCCCTGTAGATGTCTCCTACGACTATGGCGCCATAAACCTGACTCGAAACTCTTTCCACGGGCGGGTCAAAAGCCTCTGGAGATACAAGGAGCTACTCCCCCTAAGAGACCCGGGTAAAGCTGTAGACCTCGGAGCAGGCTATACACCGTTACACAAGAGCATAGGGCTCGCTGAAAGACTTGGGTTAAAGAAGCTATACATAAAGAACGACACAGTCAACCCAAGCTTCTCATTCAAAGATAGACCTGCAACTGTAGCTGTATCCAAAGCGATAGAGTTCAACTTGAAAGCTGTAGGATGCCCCTCCACAGGAAACCTCGCGGCCGCTACAGCAGCCCACGCCGCAAGAGCCCAGATACCGTGCTACATATTCGTCCCTTCAGACATCGAGCCGAACAAGATAATTCAAGCATCCGTCTACGGCGCCCAAGTTGTAGCCGTAAAAGGGACATACGACGATGCGAACAGGGTGCTCACGCAGGCAGCAGACTTGTACAAGATAGGGGTCGTGAATGTGAACATCCGATCCTACTATGTAGAAGGCTCAAAGACCCTTGGCTTCGAAGTCGCTGAACAGCTCGGATGGGAGGCGCCTGACCACGCTATAGTCCCCACCGCCAGCGGAGCACTCCTCTGCGCGATAAGTAAAGGGTTTGAAGAGCTAATTGAAGTAGGTCTCCTTAAAGAATGTAACACCAAGATAACAGCTGCGCAGGGAGCGGGATGTGCGCCGATAGTGGAGGCCTTCAAGAAGGGTGAAGACGTGATCACACCCATCGAAACACCCAAGACGATAGCTAAGAGCCTTGCGATAGGCGACCCGGGAGATGGTGCTTATGCTTTGAGGAAGATTAGAGACTCTAAAGGCTACGCGGAAGACCCGACTGATCAGGAGATAATCGACAGCATAAGGCTGCTCGCCAAGACCGAAGGGATATACACCGAGCCTGCCGGAGGCGTTTCGATAGCAGCGTTGAAGAGGCTTGTAGATGACGGAAGTATCTCTCGCGACGAAAGCGTAGTCTGCTACGTTACAGGCAATGGTCTGAAGACGCCTGAAGCTGTTGCGAGTCAACTGCCCAAGCCTATAGTCGTCGAGCCTGAGATTCAGGCTTTAATCCCTATTCTTTCGAGGTGAAACTGTTGGCAAGAATCAAGTTTACAGTTCCAGGGGTACTCGCAAGTGCTACGGGTGGAAGCAGACAGATAGAGATAGGTGCTTCGACTGTGAGAGAGGCTGTGTCGGTGCTCGTCTCAAAGTATGGAGAGGAGTTTGAACGCAGGGTGCTTGACCCTACTGGTCAGCCGAAGCGGTTGTTGAACTTTTATGTGAACGGGAAGAACATCAGGTTTCTATCTAATCTTGACACCGAGTTGAGTGATGGAGACGAAGTGATGCTTCTGCCTGCAGTGGGCGGAGGTTGAACCTTATGCCGTTTTCAGAAGAGGAG
>JARPAQ010000150.1 GCA_029460375.1 Nitrososphaerota archaeon
GGTACGGTTTCAAATAAACGGGTGCTAGCTATACTTGGGTACATGATAGAGGATTCGAAGCGTCATCACCGTACTCTCACCGAGTTATCTGAGAGACTTGTTAGATTATCAAATCGAACTAAAGACTGAACTGAGAAAAGTCGATCAGCCTAACAATCCTGATAATACCGGAGCCAGAATCACCTCTCCTATAATATACGGCACAACTGCTGCCAAGACGCCGACTCCAACCATCTCTAAACCTGAAATAAGCCAATGCTTCTCGGTGAAGGTGGTCTTCCATAACCCAATGACGAATAGAGATGCAAATGTCAAGACAGCCGCTACGATAAGACTGTTTAAGGGTGACTGTATGATGAGAAAAGGGAAGATAGGTATGCTTCCTCCTGCTAAGAAGGTTGTCAACATGATAAATCCCAGCTTGGTGGGCCGTTCAAATCTCTCTTCGAAGAGCCCTAGCTCCTCCTTCATCATAGTGTCCAGCCAAGTCTCTTTGTCACTCACAATACGCTCCACAATGAAGTTGAGCTCTTCCTCAGTAAAATGCGCCTTCTTCCTGTAGATCTGGCGGACCTCCTCCTTCTCAACCTCCGGTATCTGTTCAATCTCCCGAAGCTCCCTATTTATCTCGCTTCTATGATGCTCGATCTCAGACTTTGTAGATATATAGGCGCCTATCCCCATGGATATTGCTCCTGCTACAACACCTGATATCCCCGCTATGATTATGCTACCTTGCGCAAGAGCTCCGCCGGTCACTCCGGCAAGTAGGGCCAAGATCGAGATGGAGCCATCGTTGAAGCCGAAGATTATTTCTCGGACATTCGTTCGTTTATGCCACTTTTCTCCTTCTTCTAGGTTCTTCCTAGCCCTTTCGGCGATATCTCTGCGGATCAAAGTCATCATCTTTTTTGTTTGAACAGGTTATTCGAATTTGCTATACTGGTTATTTTATTAAGATTTCCTATACCCCATGTTTGACTAGGCTGTGAGGACTAAAGCTGAGGGGCTGCTATCGGTGTCTGAATTTTTGTTCCCGTTTTTCTTTAGGTGAATTTACGGTTTAGGTGGCGGAGTTTTTCTTGATTACATTAAAATGATTTAAATTATCTTATATTAATAAAATTAATACAATTTTTTTACGCGAAACACTTATAACTACAATCCTCAGCGTATACTGTTTGAAAATATGATGACACATCATAGTAAACATAAAATCGGATTACTAACAATTCTGGCGATATTATCGCTAAGCACATTCATACCAGCACTAGCATACGCAGCACCCCTAGCAGTATCCGAGAATGACTGGCAGCATTATGGTGGAAATTCTTGGGGTTGGAACTACAGCCCTCAGACGCAGATAAACAAGAATAACGTAGATCAATTAGAGGTCGAATGGCTATACCCACTAGCAGGCATATCAGGTGCACCTGTAGGTGTACAATCAATAGTAGCAGCTAGCAGGGAAGGCACTATTACTCCGCCTATAGTGAGAGACGGTGATGTATTCGTTACAACCAACTTCCTCATAACCTACTCTATGGACGCTAAGACCGGCAAGCTTAACTGGCAACACCCATATGTTATCGATATCGAGGAGACAAGACAGAGGCTACCTTGGGGACACTATAGTAGTCTTACAGCACACACACACGGCTTTAGGTACTGGGAAAGTGGAGACGCTATCCTCCTAAACGGGATGGCCTGCGACTTCTATGGTCTAGAACCTAAGACAGGTGAAGAAAAGTTCTGGATCAAAGATCTCTGCTTAGACGTACCTGGAAACCTCTACATATACAGACCCAGTGCATCCGACCAGTTCGACATAGGAACATATGAGAAAGGAAACCAATTCATCTTCACGATCAGCGCTTCCTCCGCTCATAGCACATATCTCGCAGGGCATGGAAGACACCTTACTATGGGCATCGACATGGACACACAGCAAATACAATGGAGGATCTTCAACTATCCACCTCACGGAGTACAATCTAAGGATTGGGCTCTACAGGAGTGTGATATTGGATTCTTCCAAGACATACCTTGCAGCGACGTAGCGGCAGCAGCACCTCAGAATCTTGAGTGGGACTGGACCTTTCCAGGAGAACCACCAAGTGTATGGGGCGGTGTAACCGCTAACTGGGGAGCAACAATAGTGGATGAAGACACAGGCATGCTTTACACTCAGACCGGCAACCAAGGACCATACACAAACGTATCTCTTACTCCTGGACCTAGGCTGTACGGCAGCACAATTATGGGCATAGACTTGGATCAAGGTAAGCGTGTCTGGTGGGTTCAACCCTTCCCGCATGACCCCTATGACTACGACTGCAACTGGAGCGGTATGCTGGTAGATGACCCAACACTAGGCAAGGTCTACATCAAGGGCTGCAAAGAAGGAATACTATACGTGATGGACGCGGCGACCGGTGAAACCATACATAAGATCGATGCTTTCAATGAGATATTTACTCAAGGCAGAACCACCCATATCACTGACCCCTTCAGCACCTACGATATGAGAGAATGGGGCTGGCCATTCCAAGATGGTACGTACCACGACCAACCCGCAATCATATTCCCATACTGGAGTAACGGAGCATTCGGCACAGATATGGCTTACGACGGCGAAGGCACACTCTACTACTACATAATAGGAAACCAAGCACTACTTCTCGATTCACCACCCTATATAGAGGGACAATCATCATCTCGAACACAGAGTTCCCCTGTCTCCAACACCACGATAGTCGCGATGGACCTAGCCACAGGCCAGACTAAATGGACCTGGTACTACGACCACAGCCAGAACCGCGCAGCTATGGTAATCACAGGAGACATGGTTATGTCACCTTGGAGCGACGGCTTCATGAGGTTCCACGACAAGGATACAGGCCAACTTCTGTATGAGCAGAACATGGGCTCTTACCTAGCGGTAACAGCTACAATAGGCAAAGACTCCGACGGCAACTCAAAGATATTAGTGCTGGCCGGGCCTGCGGGCCGCGCCCTTAATGCAATGTAAGGTTCAGCCGGACTACCTAGGGTACCCAGCACACTCGTAGCGTTGGGTCTGTCTGAAAAAGCCGCTGAAGTCAAAACCACGACGGTCACATCCAGCACCACCGTTACAACCACATCAGCCACCACCAGCACAGTGGAAGTCACGACCGGACTTCCAGCTGAATACACATACGCCGCAGTAGCAGTAGCCGTAATCGCAATAATAGCAGCAGCAGTACTAGCAATAAGAAGGCGCGCCTAAACAGGCCGCCAACCCCCTTATTTTTCTTTAAATAGATAATAATAGCCTTAAGGCGTATCTTAGCTAAATAGATGAAATAGTAAAAGAAAAAAGCAAGCGTTACTATCATCCGACCTATGACTTCAGCAGAAACTTTCGACGCGCAGACTGCAAGAAGCTATGTGCTGGTAGGCTTCATATTCTATATCCTAGGAGCTGCAGGATCAGTGATGGGCTTCTCATATTCAAGCATATTCATGGGGAGCTTTATGGGCCCAGATATTATGGGCTCCGGTATGATGGGCGGCTTCCCGTGGGCAGTGGGTTTCCCTTCAGTATTCTTCA
>JARPAQ010000151.1 GCA_029460375.1 Nitrososphaerota archaeon
AGGTGTGTTGAAGAGCGGGATAATCTATGAGTGTATAGCCAATGACGTGCCGTTTATTTTGGCAGGTAGTATTCGCGACGATGGGCCTCTGCCGGGCGTCATTACTGATAGCGTCGAGGCGCAGCTCAAGTATAAAGAAGCGTTAAAGCGGGTTGATGTTGTTTTGATGATATCGACGATGCTTCATTCGATAGCTGTTGGGAATATGCTTCCTTCGACTGTGAAGGTGATAGCGGTTGATATCACACCTTCCTCGGTCACGAAGCTTCTGGATAGAGGTTCGGGCCAGACTGTTGGGCTGGTGTCTGATGTAGGTACGTTTTTGCCTATTCTGGTCGGCTATCTGGAAGTTCTTAAACGCTCTGAAAAGACACGATAACGTTAACGATAACGATACGTTTAATAGTGAAACTGTCACCGGATCTGGGTGAAGAACTAGTTGCACGAAAACAAATATGAGGTGCGCGTCAAGATCAAAGATCTGGCAGAGGCCACTAAAGTTATTCAGATGCTCGGCGACGCGGGTTACAAGGATGTAGAGATGAGTTCATCAAGAACCTTTTGGCCCCGAGACCATATAACGCATATGGAAGCCCATCGCGGCTACTTTAAACGTATGATACTGAACGCTATGTCGGATCTTAAGGCTCTTGATAGAAAGCGCGCCGTTAGTGTTGGCGATATTGTGGAGAAGATGAAGAATAGCACGGAGCTTGATCTCAACCGCTGTTCTCACGGAGTGCTCACGAGGACAGTGTCGATGATAACGTCAGCAGTTCTGGCGAGCCGGTATGGTTGGGTGGAGGTTGACGACTCTAAGACTCCGAGAAGGTTCTGGCTAACCGAAGCCGGAGTAAAGGCTGCTGAGGGAAGCTAGATTTTAGGTGAAGATAAATGTACGCTGTTGAGACAAAGGATCTTACCAAGGTGTTCGGCAGCTTAGTGGCTGTCGACAAAGTTTCGTTCACGTTGGAGGAGGGGGAGATATTCGGGTTTCTCGGTCCTAATGGTGCTGGCAAAACGACCACTATCAATATGCTCACCACTCTGCAGAAGCCGACTTCAGGGATAGCTAAGGTTGCAGGTTTTGATGTGGTGAAGGAGTCTGACAAGGTTCGCAGGTCTCTGGGTCTTGTTCCTCAAGATCTTACGGTGGATGAAGATCTTACAGGTTGGGAGAATATGATGCTGCAGTCGAAGTTGTACCATGTCCCTAGTGATGTTGCGAAGGAAAGGGCTGTGGTGGTTCTGGAGCTCGTGGATCTCCTTGACGCTGTGGATAGAAAGGTGGATACATATTCCGGCGGTATGAGGAAGAGGCTTGAGCTGGCTGAAGGGCTGATTCATTACCCGAAGGTGCTCTTTCTCGATGAGCCGACTTTGGGGTTGGATGTACAGACTAGATCTGTTATGTGGCAATATATCAAGCGTCTTCGTGAGGAGCAGAAGATGACGATTTTTTTGACGACTCACTATATGGATGAGGCGGATAAGCTCTGTGATAGGATAGCGATAATTGACCATGGAAAGATAGTTACGACTGGAACACCATATCAACTTAAGGATGACCTTGGAGGGGACCTTATAGATCTCAAGCTTACTGACGGTGCTCCTGACCTGACTAAGATACTATCATCCATCCCCCTGATAGGTGATGTCAAGCGGAACGGAGCATCATATAGAATTAGGGTTAGGAAGGGGGAAGAAGCTGTTCCCGATATACTTGAGGTGATAATTAATATGAAGCTAGAAGTGAAAAGCGTTTCACTGGAAAAACCCACCCTTGATCAGGTCTACCTGAATCATACGGGAAGATCACTCCGAGACGATCAGACACATAACCAGAGTGAAGACGCCTTCAGAAGAAGGATACAGATGAGGAGGTCCCGCGCATGATAGGTGAAGTTGTAGCTTTAACTGTAAGAGAGGTCAAGAAGTGGGGCCGGTCCAAGTTCATCCTGTTCATTATGCTAATTCAACCCACGGTGTGGCTGGGGCTCTTCGGAAAGTCTTTCAACCTGAGGGGCATAGCCTCAATCCCACCCGATGTGATCGAGCAACTCCCTCCAGCTTTGAGGACGAGCTTGGCGAGCGCGTTCAATGATTATCTGAGCGGATTATTCGGTGGTACTGTTGACTACTTCACATATATGGCCGCAGGTATGTTGTCAGTAATCGTTCTGTTCACAGCTATGTTCAGCGGTATGTCTGTAGTATGGGATAGGCGTTTAGGCTTTTTGACCAAGATGTTGGTGGCACCTATTTCAAGAGGCTCTATAGTGATCGCGAAGATGAGTTCGAGCGTACTGAGAGGAATGTTTCAAGCCATCCTAGTGTTTGGGATAGCTTTTCTATTCGGTCTGCAGGTTGGAAACGCCTTCAACATACTGGATCTGCTAGGAATCTTCGCATCTCTCTTCCTGCTCAGCATGGGGTTATCATCTATATTCATCTCGCTTTCCATGAGGGTGACCAACTGGGAGACTCAGATGGCCTTAGCTAACCTTCTTAATCTACCGCTGATGTTCGCCAGCAACGCCCTATTCCCGATAAAACAGATGCCCGACTGGCTTCAGAATGTAGCACGGTTCAACCCTATTACATACGCCACTGACGCTACCAGAACATTCATGCTGCACAGCAACAGTAACCCATTCGACACCTCGGTTATCATATTCGACTTTCAAGTACTGATACTCTTCGCCCTAGTCTCCACCTTAATAGGCGTGTTCGCAGCAAGCAAAGGACTCCGCCAGTAACTCATACCTATTGATCTGTAAAGCAATTCAATTTAGGTGGGGAATGTTTTCACAACCTCTTCACCAGATATATCTAACAGTCTCTATGTCGTCTACTCGCCCCATTTAAGTTGTCCCAATATCTCGTGGATATTCGCCGTCGCGACGCAGCAGGTCGTGTCAGCCGCACCATAGTACGTATAGAGAGTATCGTCGATGAGGACGATGCCGGTGGGGAATACAACTTCAGGTATGCTCCCCCAGCGCTCATACCACTCCAACGGTTCGAGCAGAGGCGTGGATGCGCGTGCCAGAACCTTTGACGGATCGTCGAGGTCGAGGAGAGCGGCGCCCACCTTGTAGCCCTTGTAGTGGTTTACTCCATGGTAGATTAGGAGCCATCCTCTATCGGTTTCGATTGGAGGCGGGCCCGACCCTATCTTCACTATCTCCCAGTCGTGTTTAGGCCTTAGGAGAGTGAACGCATCCAGGTTGGCCATATGTTCTTCCCAGTAGCCCTCTGGAGGGTTGATGATATCTTCTATATTCTTGAAGTAGGCTACTTGAATGTTTGGAATGATCCGGTGTAGGAGCACGATTCTCCCATCTATACGCTTAGGGAAGAGGACTGCATCTTTATCGTAATTATCAGGCCCGATCAACCCCAGCTTCTTAAAGGTACGGAAATCTCTGGTCTCAGCTATGGCTATTCGCGCACCCTTACTTGAGAGCGCTGTATATGTGATGTAGACGTGACCGTCGATCCTACTCACCCTAGGATCTTCTACTCCCAGATTCTCCCATTCATATTCGGGTGAGATTACGGGTTTCTCCAGCCGTTCATCTATCTGAAGTCCGTCTACGCTGGATGCGTAGCCGATGTATGAGATGTCGTTCTCATCCACCGCTCGATAGAGGAGGTGGATCTTGGAGTCATCTAGGTAGGCTCCGGGGTTGAATACCGACTTGCTCTCCCAACTATTATCTCGGTTGGGTGTGAGTATTGGATTTCTAGGGTAACGAATCATCTTCATGGCATCAACTCCTGCTTCCAACTTTACGCCATCTAGCTTTGCGTTTTATATCCCCAATGTAAAATAATTATGTCTTAATGCTAAACATTTGGTTCGCACTGCCGAAGAGCAACGGAAACTGGGTACGTTATAAATCATGTGGAATCAGGGTTAGAATGGTTTTTAATCCGGAAGGTCAGCAAGGTTTAATATCGGTAGAGACTATTTCTGGTAGTGAGGGTTGATTTATGTTTGAAATGGATTCGGGGTGTATATTTTGGCGGCGAATTCAACTTGTCTAAGAGCAGAGAGGAGTCGGAGAGACTTGATATCACATTCATATCCACCTATCATCCAACC
>JARPAQ010000152.1 GCA_029460375.1 Nitrososphaerota archaeon
AACTCTTTACGAAACTTGTAGCCTTTAGGCTTTTTTTATCACTGTAGTGATTCCGAAATCGGAAATGCTAGTAATTATCTTGGATAATAGTCAACCTTAGCTGAACCTAGAATGTGGCACAGATTGAGAAGACGCATTAATAGACGAAAGAAGGCTGTTGCCCCCGTTTTGGCAACTTTGCTTGTAATCGCTGTCGGTGTCTCATTGTCTGTTATACTCTTTATTTGGTCACAGGGATTCTTAAGTCAGAATTCAGAGTCTATTAGTTCCCAACAGGGGGCGCAGAACCAAGTAGCGCAGTCATCAATAGTTCTAGAAGCAGTTACATTCAGCGGCACAACAACAACGGTGTATTTCAGGAATGGAGGCGCCGTATCAATAACCCCTGCTTTATTGATTGCTCAAGGCATCTCAAGTAATTACGGCTTCACAGGGACAGCTACAAACTCGACAAATCTGACATCTGGATCTCTAGCGAATGGCGTAGGCGGTTCTAACGCTATGACCTTGTCGGGCCTAGCTTCAGGTGATGTGGTGATGTTCAAGATAACTACGACTGCAGGAACTTTCGCTCAGGGAACCTACACGGTACCCTAATCAGATGCGTCTAGAAGATCAGACTAGGTTCAAGGTATTGCTCTGCCGCAGAGGGTTAAGAGCCAACGGAGGAGTTTGATGCGTCTGATTTTCATCGCTTCGTTTATCAGCTCCTTTATGTTGTCTGTTTCTCCTCGGATGGCAATTATCTCCATGGTGTCGTCCTCGGATGTGGAGATGTAGAGCGAGGATTTGATCAGGTTCCTGAATCTTCCCTTGAGGTGATTTATCTGCTGTACAATTTTCATATTTTGATGGTTATATTGTAGCATCATAACTCCTACTCGCCAACCTTCCTCATCCCCAAATCTATGCTCTGCTATGTAGTCTCGAGTTGCGGCTCTTACAGTTTCTGAGCGGCTGTTGTGACCAAGATTGCGGCCGAGCTCATCTAGAACTTGGAGTAATTCAGTGGGAAGTGAGACTGTGACCCTCTCTATTCCTGAGTCTTTGGACATGGATTGGTCTTAGGCACAAATGCTTATAAGTATAGTAACCTCCGCTTCATAAGAAATTGGCAAAAGTTCATAACAAGAACACTGGTTTCTTCCCTGAAGGAACCATAAGCAAAACACGTCTCATCGCTCTTATCACTATGTTGGCGGCCCTCTCGAATGTAATGACATTTGTATCGATGCCTATCAGTATATTGGGAGTAGCCACTAGGATACACTTTACTCAACTCCCAGTGTTGACTGCAGCCTTGGGGCTCGGGCCGTTAGCTGGGGGTCTGGTAGGCCTGATAGGCGCTACTTCTATGGCCTTCTCCGTCATGCCTCCTAACCCGTTCATAATTCTTTACAACGGTCTACTCGGTTTCTTCGCAGGACTCTTCTACATCATCTTTAGGCGGAGGCGGCGGCATATCTTGATAGTTCAACTTGCGGCTGTGTTGGGCGCGTATATCGTTCAGACGCCTTTTGTCTGGACTCTTAACACGCAGATAATCGGCATACCAGCCGTCGTAGTTCAAGTTATTTTAATCAAACTCTTATTCGAAGATGTAGCGAGCACTCTGATAAATCACCCAATCCTGTACAGGATTAACTTGGTGGAGCGAGTTAGGCGCAAAACGTCGCCTCCGAAGGATACTGTACCTGTCAAAGATTAATCAGGGAGACTAGTAGCCGTTCTAATCAAGATATCATCATACTTATCTCTCCGTCACGTTTAAAACACCTATCTTCGATATCGATGCTGGGTACAAGATGCCTAGACAGATTAGTGATGCTGAGGAGTTCAGAAGGCTAGCGGACTCTGCAACTCTCTGCAAAGTTGTAAAGCGAGACGATCGAGTGAAGCTCAAACTGAGAACTCCTAAGATACTTTACACGTACATAACCGACGAAACCGAGGCTGAAGAACTGCTAAAAGGCTTGAAGATCGAGACTGTAGAATTCTAAGCAAGCAAAAGTAGTCCTACAGTTCCCAGAAGGACCGGTATGGGCAACCCGGGAAAGCTAGGCCGATTCCGAAGCATTCGCAAGGTCAGTAGCAACCCAATATTTGTGGTTATGATAGTGATAACAGCCCCACTCACTCCTACTAAGATAAAGCCTGCTGCAGGTAGAAGAGCGTAGAACGCTATGTCCCCCAAGCCAATCTGGAGATCTCCCAGTGTGGCTGCAAGAGGTCCCAGAACAGACTGTCCACTTGTTATTAGTGTCTTCAATGGCCCCATGAAGACTGCGTATAGATCGTATAATGCGAATGCTACTGGAAGGATGAATAGGGTGGGTGGACGGAGAATTATCGCGAGGTACGTTGCAACCTCTACTGATAGTATAAGTGACGCTACAATTCCTAGTCGTTTAGCGTTCGGTTTCAGAGATGAGTAGCCTATGAGGATACCGGCCGCTAGCCCTAGTGTAAGCGAAATCTGTGACACGTATGCGAATCCAGTCAGGGTAGGCAGTATCACTTGGCTGAGGAGAAGAGTGAGGAAGAAGCTGGTGAAGGAAATGAAGATTGTGAGGAACCTCTTGATTAGGTTGATCCTTTTGGTCCTTACTAGCCAGACCAAGATGAATGTGAACGAGAACACTGTGGCTACCAGCGTTAAGGAGTTTCCAACTGATCCGGGGACTGAGCTTCCGAACGGCTCGTATGGTGGGATTCTTACCCTGCCTGATTCGTACCCTATGGCCAATAGTATAGTCAGCATTTGAGCTAAGAGAGTAAATGACACAACAGGCAGTACGAGCTTTAGGGTAATAGGCCTAGGTAGATTCGATTTCTTGTCGTCGCTTTCTTCTTCTTTTTTTGGTTCGCTCAACTTATCTGCACTCTGATTAGGTTTAATGTCTATTATCCCCAGATAAATCTATTATTAAACAACCCTTTCAGCCGATTGGTGCCGGCGAACGTTGCACCTACCCTCCTTTTTTTGCTTTTCCTA
>JARPAQ010000021.1 GCA_029460375.1 Nitrososphaerota archaeon
GATTTGAATCTGTTATTGATGGGAATACCGCCAACGTACTGCCAGATGTACTTATCAAAAGTACCAAACTCTTTTTGAATTTCCAGAAATTTCTGGGCATTCACTATTGTCGCTCTTACTTTCAGACGATTGCGGATGATGCTTGGATCGGTAAGTAAACGCTTCACATCTTCATCCTTATAGTTGGAAATTTTTGCTGCATCAAAATTATCAAATGCTTTACGAAAATTCTCCCGCTTCTTCAGCACCGTCTCCCAACTCAGCCCTGCCTGCGCACCTTCTAAAACTAGAAACTCAAATAGCCTTCTGTCATCATGCGCTGGAACACCCCATTCCTTATCGTGGTATTCACCTAGCAAAGGGTTATCACTGGCCCAAGAACATCTTCTTTTTATTTCCTCAGTCATAGATTAATACAACAGTTTTTTCGGGAAATATTTCCACCGTCTTTCGGGCGATTCAGAGCTTCGGTTTTTTCTGTAATTTGGATATGTAGTCATTTAAGACTTCAATAGCTTCTTCATTCTGCACCAGACGGGAAGTCAACGCCAGAAACGCTGCTTGCTTCAGCAATATCTCTACACCGAAACTTTTGAACAAAGATAACTCGTTGAGACCCTTTTCAGTGGCTACATACTTCTTAACCCCCTTGTCAGGCGTATAAATCCCGGAAAGTCTCCTCTTTGAAACGAGCTCCTTCAGTATGTAGTAGATAGATCCTGGACTCGGCTTCCAGACCCCGTTACTCAATGAAGATACCCGTTCGGATATCTCATTTCCACTCACAGGATACTTCGAAGCCATATCTATAATGAACATCTTCAACAGACCACGAGGCGCACTAACAAGCTCAGACGACTTCAACACCAGTTAACTCCCTTCAAAGTCCTCAAATTATCAATAGCTGTCACACAGAGGATCAGGACACCCACCAGCATATTCAGCCTCAACGCCGACATACTGACGCATCTCCCCGATATGCCTACTGGTCAAGCCCCCTATGGTGAGAACCTGCTCAGATTTGCTTCCATACCTGTATACCGTTATCCCTTTACATTTCAACTTATGTGCAAGATGGTAAATGTCACTCACATCTTCTATAGATGCGTCGTGAGGAAGATTGACTGTCTTCGACACAGCGTTATCAACATATTTCTGGAATGCAGCCTGCATCTTTACATGCCATTCAGGCGCTATGTCCAGCGCAGTGATAAACATCTTCTTCAGGTCGCTAGGCACCCCCTCTATTTCCTGAATCGAACCTTTTTTAGCTATATCCATCATAAGATCCTGACTGTATAAGCCATTTTCTTTTGCTCTCTTTTCGAAGAGAGGGTTGACCTCTAAGAGCTTGGTTCCTTCAAGTACGTTGCGTATGAATGATACGGCGAATAATGGTTCAATACCGCTTGAACATCCTGCTATTATCGATATGGTGCCAGTGGGGGCCACGGTGGTTGTTGTAGCGTTTCGCATATGCTTGAAGCCTTTCTTCCGCCAGATACTATCTTCGAAGTTCGGGAATGATCCTCGCGTCTCACCCATCTCTATAGATTTCTTATGAGCTTTGTCTGAGATGAAGCTCATAACCTTTTCACCCATCTTCAACGCATCATTAGAATCATATTGTATTCCCAGTTGAATAAGCATCTCGGCGAAACCCATAACACCCAAGCCTACCTTTCTATTGGCATAGGTCACTCTAGCTATCTGGCGTAAGGGATACCTATTCACATCAATCACATTATCCAGGAAATGCATTGAAGTATCTACAACCTCTCCCAATCTGCCCCAATCTACATCACTATTAGAGACAAAACGCGATAAGTTGATCGAGCCTAGAACACAGGACTCGTATGGTAGAAGCGGCTGTTCTCCGCATGGGTTGGTGCTCTCAATAATTCCCACTTTAGGAGTAGGATTGGCTCGGTTTATCTCGTCTATGAACACCACCCCGGGGTCTCCCGTAGACCAAGCCATAGTCACCAAGAGGTGCAGGACATCGTTAGCCCGAAGACTCCTTACAACTTCACCAGTCCTAGGATTCACGAGATCATAGGGCTCCTGACTATCTGCTCGACGCATAAAATCATCTGTCACTGCAACTGAGATGTTGAAGTTTGACAGAGTACCCTCCTTGGACTTTGATCTGATGAATTCAAGTATATCAGGGTGATCTGCGTTGAGTATTCCCATATTAGCACCCCTCCTTCGACCACCTTGCTTTATGACATCAGCAGCAGTGTCGAACACCCGCATAAAAGAGACTGGGCCTGAAGCGATCCCGTGAGTTGACTTCACAACATCGCCTCTGGGTCTAAGGTGAGAGAAGGAGAAGCCTGTGCCTCCTCCGGACTGATGGATTACAGCCATATGCTTTACGGTATCGAATATCTTCTTTATCGAGTCGCCTACAGGCAGTACGAAGCAGGCTGAAAGCTGACCCACCCTCGTCCCCGCGTTCATGATTGCAGGAGAGTTAGGGATGAACTCAAGGCGCGACATCACGTTGTAAAAGGCTTCTTCAGATTTTGAGACAGTTTCAGGGTTATACTTCGAGTCGCCCACTGCAACAGCCTTTGCTACTCTCCGGAACATCTGCTTAGAGGATTCGATAACACTTCCGTACTCATCCTTTAGGAGATACCTCTTTTCTAGAACGCTTACGGCGTTGACCGTCAGTTTCAGATCGTCTGCTACGCCTAAGAATCGTTTAGCTTCACGTATCTCGCTTCTGTTTTTACGGTATAGTATGTAGGCTTTAGCGGCCTTGTTGAACTCCTCCTCTATCAGCACCGTTTCAACTTCGTCTTGAATGTCCTCCACTGAAGGTATGGTTCGCTTGAATTCAGTTTCGGTCTTAGAGACAACCTTCGCAGCGAGTCTTTCGGCATCTTCTCTGCTTCCTTGATCTACGGAGACCAATGCTTTGTAGATTGCATTAGCGATCTTTTGAGGTTCGAATGGGACTATGCGTCCGTCTCTCTTTCTGACCTTTTGGATTTTACTTGACAGCATTCATGGTGATATTACTGGTCTTTGAAATATATACCTTCCAGTA
>JARPAQ010000153.1 GCA_029460375.1 Nitrososphaerota archaeon
GATTGACGAATAAAGCTGAATTATTCTGGCTCTTCTTCTAGGGCCAGTTTTAACTCTTCAAATGTGAGTTTTTCTCCTTTCGCTAGCTTCTCTTTCGCTGCGCCTTTGGCTTTTTTGAGCAGTTCGTTCTCTTTGTTTTTTACTAACGCTAGCTCCTTTTGTCTAACATCAGTTAGGATTACATGGCGCTTCTGTCTCAACTCTTCGAGCTGCTCATCTGTCTTTGTTATTGCTCGCTCCAGCTCCGATATATCTTCATTCAACTCTTCCATTTCGCTGAATAGTTGATCTCTTGCCTTTAAGTCCGAGGCGAGTCTTTCCTTGCCGGCTTGGAGATCTATATCTGCCTCTTCTTTTGACACGGCTATATCATCCAATTTTTCTTTTAATTTTCCCATCTTTCCCCGAAGGTTGTAGAGTTCCTGTCGGGTGGCGTATGCTTTCTTCCATAGGCGGAGTTTTAACTCCAAGTCTTTAACCATCTCAACTAACTGCTTCTCTTCATCTCGAGTCAATTTTTCTGTCTGGAGCTTCCAATCTGTGGCCTTCAGTTTTTCAGCTATAGTATCGCTATTTCCCTGAGAAAAATTATACTCGAACTTCTTCAGGTCTTCTTCTATCGCCCGTATCTTCATCCGTATCTCCCTTATCTTGGACAGGGTTTCGCTCCTAACGATTCGAGTGTCCTTGAATACGTTGTACCCTCTGTTAAGAGACTCTCGTGTTCCCCTTATCTTCTCTGAAAGATTCTTTATCTCGCCTCCTAGATCTCTCCTCTTGCTGTGCAGATTCTTTATCTCCTTTATCAACCCTGAACGGTAAGTCAGAAGTGAAGATATCTTCTGCCCGATCGTTTCCAGCTCGCCAGAATCTTTAGACTGCAAATCGACGCAACCTATCAACTATTGGTCAAAATAACCGTTACGTTTACCATCTTCTAGATATATCATAAGAGCAGAACTTACCCCTATTACTGGGTGACGATACCCAACTTTTAACTGTATGTGAAGTAGCGTCTGAGGAGGTAGGTTGAAAACCATCGTCCGCGTCTGGCTCATCACGGGGGAACCTGGCGTAGGCAAGACCACTTGCTTATCTCGAGCCATCAACATCATCAAGACCAAAGGCTACACCGTGGGAGGAGTGATATCGAGAGAATCTAAGGTTAGAGGTGAGCGGACTGGGTTCGAGCTCATCGACCTTAAGACTGGGGAGAGCGGCATTCTAGCTTCAACGGGACTTGATGCAGGTCCAAAGTTGGGTAAGTACCGGGTGAATCTCCGGTATCTTGCTGATGTGGGTGCAAGGGCTCTACTTTCCTCAGTGGAAGTATCTGATCTTACAGTGTGTGATGAGGTAGGGCCGATGGAGATGTTCAGCCCTGAGTTTCGGAGGGCGGTTGAGCATATTGTTGATAGTGGCAGGCCTGTCGTCGGGGTTATTCATAAGAGGTTGAAAGATCCTCTTTTGACGAAGATTCGGTCTGCGGAGTATGTGAGGATTTTTGAAGTTACTCGTGAAAACCGTGATGAGCTGCCTGATATGTTGGCGAAGGAGGTTCTGGAGGTTCTGAGTGGTAAACTTTGACTGGTAATAGTGGACGCAGGACAGTTGGGCTGGATGATGCTGGTAGAGGTTCGATAATCGGCCCTCTGGTGATAGGGGGGGTCGCGGTGGATGATGAAGGGCTCAGAAGGCTTTCGGAGATAGGTGTTAAAGATTCAAAGCTCCTTTCACCTGCTGGACGGACTCGACTCAACCTGATGATCAAGGATATTGCTGATAAAGTGGTGGTTCGTAAGATATCTCCAGAGGAGATTGATAAGTATGTGTTGAAAGGGATTAAGTATAAGCGGCTTAACTATCTGGAAGCCATAACTATGGGTCAGGTGGCGGCTGATCTTGATCCCGACATCATTTACGTGGATGCATCAGACGTAGATCCTGAACGTTTCGGCAGAGATGTCCGTTCAACTTTGAGTAAAGACGCAGAGATAATATCACTCCACCACGCTGACAGAATATACCCCATAGTCTCAGCGGCATCCATAGTCGCTAAGTGTGAACGAGATGCTGCAGTTGAAAAGATCGCTGAAGAACACGGCTACTTCGGAAGCGGATATCCATCAGATACTCGAACCATTAGGTTCCTGCGTGATTGGCGTTCAACTCATGGAGAGATGCCTTCATTCTCAAGGAAGTCTTGGAAGACTTGGAAGAAGATCGACTCGAAAAGTTTAGACGAGTTCTGAACTCCCTACCAACCAGCGCTGATTAAAGCGTGATCTTTATCAAACGGGTCGAGCCTGATTACCTGCTTAACCTTGAAACCAGCCTTCTCTAGCTTATGCGCCTCTTCTTTGAATATCTTCTCAGGGTCTTTCAGAACATCTATACTCCTCGCCTTGACTATGAGCAGCAGACTTCCACCCTTCAACAGGTACCTTCTACAATTCAGCAGAGCTATCTCAGTCTGATCAGGCTGAGCAATATCACAATATACCGCGTCAACCTTCGAGAATACCGACATATACCTGTCAGGTCTACGTGCATCCTCTATTATCGGAATGACATTCCTCCTCTTTAAAGCGACCCGGTCTACAAATTCCCTAGCGACCCGTGGAGCCATCTCTACCGCGAAGAGCAGACCCTCCAACCCCAGAATGTCTGATACGTGGCTAGCGGTGGTTCCAGTAGACACACCCAGATACAACACCCGTCTACCCTCCCGTATGGAGAGATCTTTCAAACCCTTCAGCAGGGCTGCAGCCAGCTTGCTTCTCTTAGGATCCCAGATCCTATACTCTGCTCCATCGATTTTCAGGACTCGTTCGTTGTAGACTAGGCTACCTGGCGTCAGGTTGAGGGTTGCGAGCCTATCTTCGCCTTCGAGCCTTACCCGTTTGAGTTTCTGCTCGTCGCTGCTTCTTTTTACCATACTTCTTACCTCGATTCTTGAACTCTGGTTTTACAGATTTAGGCGGTTCACTGTACTTTTGCCTAATCTCTTCGAACCTCTTCTCTAAACTATCCTTGAGCCCCTCCTCCTTTGATCCTCTGTAGAAATCAATTCTAGCTGCTATAGCCAGTTTGGCCGCTAGTGATCGTGCAATCTTGCCTCTCTGCCACTTCGGTGCCGAATGTACCACTTGATGTTGAAACAGTATACCGTGTTTAGGCGGCTTAGCGCCAGTTCGTAGAGCTCTGAATAGAGCCTTCTCTGCACCTAGAACCTGTATAGTGCTTGCTGGTAAGCGCGCCATCTTCTCTAAGCCTCCTGCCTTCGCTATCAGCCTCGCCCCTATGGTTGCACCTGCCACTGATGTTACGTTAGGTGCAATTCGCGCCATAGTTCTTTCAACATGCTTCGCTAACCCGTCCCTGACGCTTGACAGCTGTATGGCTGATTCAGATAGGGCGGAGATTCTTTGTAGATCTTCGTCTCGAACTTCGCTTCCCTTAGAACTTTCAGCGGCAGAAAGCAATCCTTCGATATTCTTAGGTGGGATGCTGAGCTTCTCCACCTCTTTCTTGGCGATATTTTCTCGTCTGCCGAACTTTGTTACAAACTTCACATATGCTTCAGGATTGTCCAGAATCCTTTCGAGTTCAGGGAAGTGTAGCCCATACCACTCCTTCACCCGTGTCTCCAAGATATTTACAACCTTGTCGACTTCGTCTAATGCTTGAACAGAATGCATAACCTGTAGGTCAGGTTTGGCTGCAAGTTCCTTGAGCTTCGCCTTAGAGATCTCGAGCGCGAAGTCTCGGATGAGCTGTTTTGCTTCTTCTTCATCCTTAACCCACCCTACTTCAACTAGGAGCTGCAACCTTCTGTTCTGTACGCGTTCAAACTCGTTATCCGAAAGGCTCTCAACGTCATATCCCTCCTCAGCCAATGTGCTCCGCAGCGGCTCATCACGAATCAAAACCACATTGATTCCTACTTCAGCTGCTTCAGAGAGAAGGCTCTTGAGCCAAGCGTTAACTTCGCCAGATTCAAGCTGCCTGTATATCTGCAGGGCTTCGCCTTCAGGGTACTTCTTCGCTATGATTGTCTTCATAGGCTTGTCCAGAATCATTACGCCAGCCTCTGTTAGAATGAGTCTACTCTTCAAGATGTATCGCCACTACCTGCGCCGTCGCTCCGTCACCATAAATCCTTACCTAATGTTCAACCGACCCATAAATACTATCTGATGTAGGGTATCTAAGCGTCTTTATGTATCTAGGGTGTAGAGGCGCAGTTGAAACAAACGTTTAAAGCGTGAAAGCTCAAAGTGTGGGACGAACAGGCTTGAAACCCCCTGAAGAGACACCTCGCGCGGCGCCGCAACTATCTTTTCAGTTGGGCAGTTTCAAGATGAAGAACCCTGTAATGCTTGCATCCGGCGTCGTCGGAGTAACTCTCGACATTCTTCCAAGAGTTGCTGGTGCGGGTGCGGGGGCTATGGTCACGAAGTCTATAAGCATAGAGCCGCGGGAAGGATATCGCAATCCCACCGTTGTTGAAGTCGAGGGTGGGTATGTGAACGCGATTGGGCTGTCTAACCCGGGTCTTGAAGCCTTTGTTAAAGATCTGGTGACATTGAAGGAGAAGCCGATACCGCTGGTTGTGAGTCTGTTTGGCTCTGAGCCGGATGAGTTTGGACACATGGTTTCGACGCTTGAATCAACCCCCGTAGACTGTTATGAAATCAACTTGTCCTGCCCCCACGTGGAGAAGGTTGGCCTTGAGGTTGGTCAAGACCCTGAAGCCGTTTCACAGATTACTAAATCGGCCAAGAAGAGTTCATCCCGACCGGTCTTGGTCAAGGTCTCTCCCAATATCGCAGACATTGTCGAGATAGCTTCAGCTGCAGCGGATGCTGGGGCGGACGGGATAACTGCTGTAAACACGGCTCGGGCTATGGTCATAGATATAGAGACGGGCCGCCCCATACTTTCGAACAAGGTGGGTGGCCTTTCAGGACCTGCTGTCAAACCTATCGCCGTCAGGTGTGTCTACGATATTTCCCGGAAGGTGGATATACCTGTAATTGGGTGCGGGGGAATAACTAGTTGGAGAGACGCGGTGGAGTTCATGCTGGCAGGTGCTTCGGCTGTTCAGGTCGGCTCAGCCGTAGCGTACAAAGGGCTCGATGTCTTTAAGGAAATTGTGCAAGGTATTCAGAAGTATCTGGATAGACATGGGTTGAAAAGTATCGGTGAACTTGTTGGAAGGTCACATTCTTACCAATAAGCCTAGAGTAACGGCTGTAAGGCAGATACGGAGAGAGTCGACCGATATTCGAACCATAGTTGTTCAAGATGAACGGTGCTCTAAAGCCACTCCGGGACAGTTCGCTATGATATGGGCTCCCGGGATAGGTGAAGCACCGATGAGCCTATCGGTTATGAATGGTGAAGGGTTATGCGGCTTTACGGTCAAACCTTTTGGCGCAACGTCCAATGCACTATGCAGTTTGAAGGAAGGTGATCTGATTGGTATACGGGGCCCATACGGAAACGGGTTCACCCCAATATACGGGTCTAGCCTCCTAGTTGGGGGTGGAACGGGGTTGGCCCCCCTGATACCATTAGCTAAGGTGCTTATGGAGAAGGGTGGAACTGTGACGCTTCTGTTGGCAGGTAGAAGTGGAGATGACCTTCTTTTTCTGAAGGATGCTGAGAAGCTACTTTCAGACTCCAAACATAAAGTCGCAGTAACCACAGACGACGGGAGCTACGGCGTCAAAGGGGTGGCGTCCGATTATGCCGCTGAGCTTCTGGAGAGGGAGACCTACGATATGATATACACCTGCGGGCCTGAACCTATGATGAAAAAGATACTTATTCTGGCGGAAGAGAAGGTCATACCGGTTCAGGCCAGCCTCGAGCGGTATATGAAGTGCGGCTTCGGGCTCTGCGGGAGCTGCAATATAGGCAGCTACCTTGTCTGTGTAGATGGGCCGGTCTTCACCTCGAAGCAGCTCAAAGAAGTCTCTGAAGAATTCGGTGTTTCACGAAGAGACTCCGCAGGCCGCAAGATCCAGATATGACAACAGGATTCTGTTAACTTATCGGCGGATGGATTCTTGCTTCCTAACTTCGCTACCAGCCAAAAAGTTGACAGAACCTATAGTACGCAAGACTTTTAAGACAGCCTCTACCGAATTTTAATGAATCAAGGAGATTATTGAATGCCTACTCACGGTTCGCTTACAAAGGCAGGTAAGGTTCGAAGCCAGACTCCTAAGCTAGAGAAGACGGAGCGAGTATCGCCTATCCCCCGGGTTCGAAACAAGAAGATCTATCTCAAAAGGTATTCTCTGAAACGTAAGCCCGGACAGAACTGGGATAGACGCGATGGACGAGGTAGACGCTGATATACAGCTCACACTATCTAATCCTAGATCGTGAGCCGTTCCATTACTAGTTTTTCTTCTTGGAGAGAATAGATAGGTTGCCTTTTCATCAAATCTACCTTTACTAAGATATCTGACCCGAGAAGCATCAGATAACAGGCTGTAAGAGTTGTTATGCTGTATAGGGCAGGAGCGAGACCTTGGAAGAATATGAGTAGGGCTGCCGCTTCGGCTGCTAAGACGGCTCCGCCGCCTGTTAGAAATATGGGTGTCATCCATTCATTGCGGAATGGTTGTATCCCCCAGATTGATGGTCTTACACCCGAGCATGTGAATATTGCAGCGGTAGTTGACAGAGCAAGTATCAAAAGGTATTCTAATCTTCCCGTGAATGTTAGGAGAAGGCTTGTGCCCACAACTAGCGCGAAGTTACCTATTATGATGAAGAGAGCTGCGTTCAACTTGTTTTCACGCAGTAATAGTGGAAGGTATTCCATCAATTTTCCACAAGCAGTCCCTTGTAAAACGGCAAAAGAAACGGTTGTGCGATAACTTTGACCTCCAACTCAAAGACACCTACCTCTGTAAGCGCCTATTCTGAAGCATCACAGGTAGTCCGAGATTTTCTTCTGGAAGAAGGCCTGTTTCATGAGGGTGCTTGTTTCTATCCAGTTCTTCAGAGGTATAGTTAGGTTTGCACAGGCAAACTTCACCGCCGCATCGAAGGTGTCGAACACGGCTGGTTTGGTCCTTAAAGTAGTCCTGACGCTTTCTCTAACGTTCCAGACCCCTACCGGCAGAATATACCCTGGATGAATCTCACGCAGAACAAGCGCTGAAGCCTGCCTCCTCTCACGTATCAATCGCTCAGCCAGAGCCAGTCGAGCAGAATAATAGCATCATCCAATACTAGCATAGGTGGTTCTACCCCAGTGCGGCTCATAATCACCCATCATAGCGGGTCTGGAACCTCCTTCATTCCACGCGGTGCCGGGGAACCACGCCTCTATCCACTCGAACTTCCACGTTTCAGGTGAAAGTATAGCTACAAAGATGTTGTCAAGGTTCCTGAAGACGTAAACCCTGTACTCATCAATAGTCTCAAACCTCTTCACATCCTCCAGAAACGCCAAGGAGAGGCTGTTATCAACCGCAGTTATGCTCCACCTCGTGGGGACAAGCTTCCTCCTGCCTCCGACTCCGAACATACCCATGCTGAAAGCCCTCTGAATTCGAGTTACAGACAAACCTCGGGAATAGAGATCCAACACAGCATCAGCAGCCTTCAAATCCCTATCATAATGCGCCTTCTCTATCCTCCTATCCACTCTCAGACTCGAAATTTTAAACGACTTCAGAGGCGCCGAAGGCCCGAAAGGTTGAACTTCAGCGCTCAAAGTGAGTTTACTGTCAGGTCTCTTTGTAAAGGTAGCCTCTGAGTCAACGGGTTGAGCGGCCATAGCTAGCTCTTGAAGAGAATCTAAGAGTCGGCCTCCCACCTGCGGCTCCCATATGCTGGTTCTGACTTTTCCTCTTATGAGAGAATACCTGTAATCGATTATATCCGAGATCTCCTTACCTATCCACCTCTCAGGTGCATCCAGTATCTCGGTGTTCTCGTAGTATGGCGGTATCATTGGGCCGACATAGACCTTCGGGTAACCTGTCCTGCCTACGAAAACACCCGGAGGCGCTGCTCCATCAATCTCTTCTGCATCCATTCTAGGTCTATGCTTCACCATCGCCACCGCCTTGGCTATCAAAGGGCAGCTCGACTTTCCGCAAAGCATCTTACCTCCTTTACAGTAGAGGCATATCGAAGTTGAGGAGCGGTTTACAACGCCAACTGTACGCATGTCTTCACCCCTACTTCCAAACCGATAGCTAGGAATCACATCTGATATAGCCATCC
>JARPAQ010000154.1 GCA_029460375.1 Nitrososphaerota archaeon
GCATTCTTCGAATTTCATCTGGCTGGGGTGGTCTTCATCTTCTTAGGCTTCATTATGAGTATGGGTTACCTGCGAAGAAGATAGAAGACATAGATTCATTTATTTAATTAGCAAAAGTCTATGGCCAAACATATGCACACATCCCTCGACAGACTGCAGAAGGTTCTTGAAAGAACAGCCTCTGCCGCCTATGCAGAAGCAAGATACCACAGCCGAATCCGAAACGAAATAGCGGTAGGCAACGGTGAAGTAGAAGAAGCAAAATCAACACGGGTAGAAGGAGTAGGCTTCCGAGTTCTAGTGGACGGAGCGTGGGGCTTCAGCAGCACCAACGACACTTCAACACAGGCTATGCTGGACGCGTTGAAAGATGCAGTGGACATGGCTAAGATATCTGCTACAGCCAAAAAGAAAAAGGTGACTGGACTGGCAGAAGCAGAGCTGGCTAAAGGTGTATTCAGACCACCCATCAATGATCCGCTTGAGAACCACAGTCTAGAAGAGAAGATGAAGCTAGTGATCGAGACCGAGAAGACTACCCGCCAACACTTCGATATTGTAAAGACCGCAGCCTGCAGCTACAGAGAGATAATTGATCACAAACTCATCACGACTACAGACGGTGCAGCAGCCGAGGTGTTCGACTCGAAACCAGAATTCCGCGTAACAGCCATAGCGTCACGAAACGGCGACCGTGTAAGCGCAACTGAAACAGTCGGTGTAACAGGGGGGTGGAGAGACCTCTTCGACAAACGAGGTAGTGAAGAGATGTCTAAGCGGGCGGCTGAAACAGCCAAGAAACTCCTTGATGCCAAGCATCCTAAGGGGGAACGAGCCAAGGTTATACTTGACCCCGGTATGGTTGGGCTGATATCTCATGAGGCGGTAGGACACACAGTGGAAGCAGATTTCGTCCTCTCCGGCTCGATTGTAAAAGGAAAAGTGGGTGAAACGGTTGCCAGTAGTCTTGTGACGCTTGTGGACAGCGGTCGTTCAGATATAGTTGGGGCAGCTGCTGGAACTGTGCTTGTAGATGACGAGGGGGTGCTTGCCGGGAGGACTGTGATAATCAAAGACGGGGTTCTTGAGTCATATATTCACAACAGAGAGACCGCGGCGGAGTTCGGAGTCGAGCCCACAGGTAATGCGAGGGCGTTCGAATATTCGGATGAGCCTATAATCAGGATGTGGAACACCTACATCGAGCCGGGTGACTATGTGCTGGGTGAGATGATAGGGGTGGTTGATCACGGCTACCTTTTGAAGGGGCCTAGAAGCGGCCAGGCTGACGCCAACGGTGAATTCATGTTTGGAGCACAAGAAGCATACTTGATAGAGAAGGGTGAGGTCAAGGATCTATTGAGAGGGGTTACAATAAGCGGCAGCGCATTCGACGTTCTGCAGACGGTTGATGCGCTGGGCAGAGATTTCGCCTATGACATAGGTGCGGGGTACTGTGGGAAGCGGCAGTTGGCGAAGGTTGATGGAGGGGGGCCTTACCTTAGATGTGTAGCTCTGATAGGAGGTGTTCAGTAGATGAGGCTCTCTGAAGATGATCTGTTGGAGGTATGCAGCTTCGCTGTCAAGAAGGCTGTTGAACGGGGTGCGGATGAAGCTGAAGCATACGGGATATCCTCTGTGGAGACTGAAGCGTCGTTAGAGCGTAACGATGTAACTCTCGGCAAGTTTCATCAAGCATCGGGTATAGGGATAAGAATCCTGAAAAATACGGCTCTCGGCTTCTCATCGATCAATACACTGAGCAGAGAAGAGGTAGCAGCATCTGTAGAGGCCGCAATTAAGATAGCGTCCAAGGGTTCACCAGATAAGTATAACACGTTACCGAAGCCCTCCAGCATACAGAAAGTATCGGGCATACTTGACCCTGAAGCTGAGAACTTCCGCCCAGAGGACGCCCTAAGAAACGCGGTTAATATGCTCCAAACGGCAAGAGGATACGATAAACGAGTAACCGTTGACAGTGGAGTCTTCAACACTTCGCTCACCTCACATACGGTTGTGAACTCAAACGGGGTTGAATGCGGAGAGTCGACGAGCAACTTCGTGTGGTTCATCATGGGTATGGCTGTAGATGGAGGTGAAGTGTCAAGTTTCGACTTTCAGTTCAATGGAACACATCATGTTAAGAAAATAGATGTGGTTGAGACTGCTCGTAGTTTCGCGGAGAATGTAGTAGGCTCTCTCGGCTCGAAGAGGTGTGATGTGTTTAAGGGGACGCTTATCTTGAGTCCGCAGGCGGTGGTTGAACTGATCGTCCCGACGTTGGTGAGTTCTGTTAATTCGAATAATGTTCAGAAGGGGCGTAGTAGGTTTATCGGGCGGTTGGGTGAAGAGGTTGCTAGTAGAGATCTGACGGTTGTCGATGATGCGGCTTGGTCTGAAGGGTTAGCTGCTTCGAGCTTCGACCGTGAAGGTGTTCCGCACAGTCCGTTACCTATTATTGAGAATGGTGTTCTCAGATCCTTCCTATATAACACCTATACTGCTGGTAGAGATGGTGTGGATAGTACGGGTCACGCCGCTGGGGATGAAGAGTCTTCACCGCGGGTAGGTGTGACGAACATTATCCTCCGACAGGGAAGCTCAACATTTGAGGATATGCTGGGTGAAGTTGAAAGAGGCATACTTGCAACAAGGTTTTCGGGCAACGCCAACCCCATAAGCGGTGACTTTTCAGGCGTAGTTAAGGGCGGCCACCTTATAGTAGGCGGAGAGAAGGTGCACCCGTTGAAAGAGACCCTGATAGCTGGAAACATATTTGAACTTCTCAAAAACATATCGGGCCTATCAAAAGAGAGGCGGAAAATATTCCACTACCTCCTACCCTACATAAGAGCAGAAGACATCTCCGTAACAAGCGGCTGAAAACCGTTAATAGCATATATCTCCATCCAGAGATTTGAGGTTCCAGAGGTGTTCAGCGCAGCATCGACGGGCAATCTGACCTCCAGACGGGATGAAGACCACGCGTTGAACGCCGGAAACACCATTCTAGACTAAACCTTAAATCAAGAACGGCTGATGACTCACATATCGGGCCGGTAGTTCAGTGGTAGAAACAGACACAACCTGCTAAAGTATCTGCCTCGCACGCGGAAGGTCGGGGGTTCAAATCCCCCTCGGTCCACCAATGCTTTTTGGGAGCCTTGAGCATTCGAGGCGTCATTGGAATTAGGTTGGTTTAGCCATAGCCAAGGCTCGTAAAACTCATAAGTAATGCTCCCTAAGTCTTTCCTTTGTACGCTGTTTGTCAGTTGAATAAGGGAGAACTAAAAGTTGAACACATTTACTTTCGGCATCAGGAATATGGGGAGGAGGAAAGGAAGGGCATCGCTGGCTATCCTAGGCATAGCCGTAGGGGTTATGCTAATCACTTCTCTCCTACTTATTATGGACGGACTGGAGAGTGGCATAGCGGAGTCTGTGGAACTTCTAAGTGGTAACCTCATAGTTCAGAAGAAAGGCGCAGTAGATCTGCCGTTTTCCATTGTGAACATATCTTTAGTCGATTCTCTTAAGGCGAACAAAGATATTAGAGCCGTGAGTCCAGAGATCTATGTGGTTCAGAGGATAGATGAAGGTGGGCTTCTGGGCTTTGTCAGTGTCATAGGCGTAACCGAATCCTATAGGGAGATGGTCTCCCCGGCTTACATCAAGGAGGGCGAGGTCTTTCATGAGAATGATACAGGAAAGGCGACCGTGGGGATAAAGCTGGCGGATCGGTTGAACATTGGCTTAGGCGATACTCTCTCGCTGGACACTTATGAGTTCACTATTACCGGCATCTTTGAGACCAACACTCTCATCGACGCCAGCACACTTCTCGTTCCGATAGAGGACGCTAGGAGGATGTCCGGCTTACCTAAGGAAGTTGTGAATGTTATCGAAGTCAGGCCGGTCAGCCCAGATCGAGCAGATGCAATCAGGGAGTACGTGGAGGCTCGGTATGACGGCTACGAGGTCATCTACCCACAGGATCTTCTTGAAGAAGGGGAGGAGATAATGGATACTCTTAGAGGGGTAGTCTGGATAGTCTCCTCCATAGCCGTGATAGTAGGGGGTATAGGAATCGCCAACGCCATGCTGATGAGTGTCCTAGAGAGAACCCCAGAGATAGGAGTTCTGAAGGCCACTGGTTGGAGCAACTTTGATGTTGGGTACTCAGTGGTTTTGGAAGCTTTTGGGATAGGACTTATTGGGGGAACAGTTGGCATAATACTCGGCATAGGGTCTTCTTTCGCAGCAGAGAACATCATCCCGAACCTTCCAGTACGTCTATCATTGATTCCTATCTTGCAGAGCTTCATCTTTGCCATAGGGTTGAGCATATTGAGCGGCATATACCCGGCTCTTAAGGCTGGGAGAATCCCTCCTCTAGTAGCAATAAGGGGTGAATAAATTGCCCAATGAAATCATCGAGACAATAGGACTAACAAAAGAGTACCGACTCGGCCAAACCTTAGTTCACGCATTGAGAGGAGTGGATATGAAAGTGGCGAAGGGCAGTTTTATGAGCATGGTGGGACCAAGCGGCAGCGGAAAGACCACACTCCTGAACATAATTGGCGGCCTAGATAAGCCCACCAGCGGTAGGATGCTGTTGGATGGCCTCGACATCACTACGTTACCCGAGAGAAAACTTCATAGAATAAGGCGTGTCAAAATAGGATTCATTTTTCAGCACTTCTACCTTATCCCTACGCTTACAGCTCTAGAGAACGTGTTAGTGCCAACAATACCCATGAAGAGTTCGCACTTCGAAGACAAAGCCGAGAAACTCCTATCATTTGTAGGTCTGACGGAAAGGGAGAAGCATAGGCCCAATCAGCTCAGCGGAGGAGAGCAGCAAAGAGTAGCTATCTGCAGAGCCCTGATCAATGAACCCGAAGTACTACTATGTGACGAGATCACAGGAGAGCTCGACACTGAAACCGGCGAACAGATTGTTCGTCTACTCAAAAGGATCAACCAAGAGAGGAATCTAACTATCCTGCTGATAACTCACGACCAAAGAGTTGCTTCTGAAAGTGACAGGATTATCACCCTTCTAGACGGCAGAATCGTTGCTGACAAAGCACGTTAAATCTGAACTATACAATCTAGCCTTCTCCACCTTTGTCAAGGGTGAGGTTGATGGATACTCTTACATAGTTCTTAGGCAGTCTGGATGTCTGCGGCCGAGTTGAAGCTTTATGTCTGCAGTTGAAGGTATCCTCTTCTTAGGGCTCCTGATTATCGGGGGGAAAGTCTTTGAGGAGATATTTGTTAAACTCAAGCAGCCGGGTCTTCTGGGCAATGTCTTGGCGGGTCTGGTGCTGGGCCCAAGTGTGCTGGGTCTCGTGAAGCCTTCGGTCGAGATTGAGCTCTTCACCAGCCTCGGCATCTTCTTCCTCTTCTTCTTGGTCGGTGTGGAGGAGATCGATCTTGCTGGCCTGATATCGTCTTTCAGAAGAAGAATCTTCTATACGGCTGCTGTGAGTTTCTTGTTCCCGTTCTTTCTATCGTTCTACTTTTTTCAGAGCATCGGTCTGAACGATTTGTCTGGCCTTGCTCTGGCGGGGGTTATTGGGTTGTCCAGCCTAGGAGTGGTCGCGAAGTCTCTTTCGGATATGGGAAAGCTTAGAGATCCCGTGGGGCTGGAGATATTCAGCATAACGGCGATACTGGAGTTTGTCGGCCTGATAGCTGTCGGCTTGATCTTACAGGTGGCTACGGGACCGTCACTCTCCACACCTTTACCGTTGCTCTTCTCAATCGCCCGCATCGCTATCTTCTTCATCGCTGCAGCGGTGTTCAGCATAGAACTGCTACCGATACTTCTCAGATTTATCCGGAGACATTCTGAAGTGAAAGAGGTCTTCTTCGGAGTTTTGATAGGGCTCGTCCTTCTCTTTGTCTACATAGGGGAGATGAATGGTGTACACGGCGCTATGACAGCGCTCATCCTTGGGGTGGCGCTTTCACAGATGCCGAAGACCGAGTACTATCAGAGCGTCGGAGGGTTAAGAAGCATTGCTCACGGAATTTTCGTCCCCATATTCTTCGCCGGCATAGGACTTCACATAGATTTCGGCTTCTTGGGGCTAGCACCGTCCTTGATTCTCATCTTCATTCTGGTCGTCGTCGGAGGAAAGTTTGCAGGAGCATTTCTAGGCGCTCTTGTTGGACGTATGAAGTACCCCCTCCGGATTAGTTCAGGTGTTATGGCGAAAGGTGCTATAGATTTGGCGTTGATGCTCACGCTGTTGAATCTTAACTTGATTGATCAGAGTATCTTTTCTCTAGGAACATTCTCCATTCTTCTGCTACTAATCATATCTCCTCTTTCTATGCGTCTGTTGTTAAAGAAGGGAGAGGAGGATGTTGAGAAGGTGGGTGAGGACTTGATTCCAGTCTATGCTAGACTTGCCCTTGAAGGCGTCAATGCTGAAGACGTTATGTCCAACAGAAAGTATACCGTCAGTGATCAGATGACTGTCAGCGAGTTTCTTAAAGAGCATATGGAGAAGGGAAAGCTCTTCTACAACGTTTTAGATAAAGAAGGAAAATTCGTCGGTCACGTCTCAGTGAAGAATCTTAAGAAGATTCGCCGCAGATACTGGGAGAAGAAGAAGGTAGGAGCAGTTATGCGTAAAAGGAGGGTTCGAGCTCTTCCAGGCGACGATATGTTCTCGGTTGTGGAGAAGCTGACCCGTAGCGGTGTTTCCCCGATTCCTGTGGTTGATCCCTCCGATACTTCAAAGATCATCGGAACCATCTCCCGCCTAGATATCATGGATCTGTTGGTGAAACCTAAAGACTAGATCGCTACTGTTCAGAAAGACACCAAACTATGCTATCGTTCCATTTATGGTGGGGTCGGTGGGATTTGAACCCACGATCACATGGAGTCTTGAGACAGGTTCTTCCCAAGCCATGTATCTTAGACCATGCTATCCACATCAGCCTACGATATTTAGAAAGATGCTCTAGACCACGACCCCGACGGATGATGGTCTACAACTCTTTATTTTAAAGATTAACTACGCCTTCTTGTCGCAATTATAGCTGATGCTATAACCGCTATGACCGCAACACCGATCGCGCCGTAA
>JARPAQ010000155.1 GCA_029460375.1 Nitrososphaerota archaeon
CAACAGCAGAGAGTCGCACTTGCAAGGGCTCTCATCTACAAGCCTAAGGTTCTTCTACTGGACGAGCCTCTGAGCAACCTTGACGCGAGGCTGAGGGAACGTATGAGAATCGAGTTAAGAGAACTTCAACGTGCCATCAATATTACAACTATCTATGTTACGCATGATAGGCTAGAAGCTATGGCTTTGAGTGATGAAGTTGCCTTGATGAGGAGGGGGCAGATAGCTGCTGTAGGAAAGCCTGATGATCTCTATAATAATCCACCTAATAGGTTTGTAGCCGGATTTTTATGCAGGATGAATATCTTCAGCGGGAAGCAGACGGATGTGAAGACGAATGGGCTTACGTTGGTAGAGACCACTATAGGTCCTCTGTACTGTGAAATTCCTGAAACACTCAGGGATGAGAATGAGGTTATGGTGAGTATTAGGCGTAACAGAATACAGATAACTAAAGAGGAGCAGCATGGAGACAATGTTCTGATCGGTCGAGTGGCGAACCGGCTCTTCGAAGGAGATCATACTGAGTATCACGTGGAGGTCGGGGATGATATCGTTAAAGTAAGCAACGAGAAGCCGCACAGCCGGTTGGACAAGGAGGAAAAGGTCTATCTGACAATACCTCCAGAAGAGTGCGTAGTCGTCGAAAAGGAAGAAGTGCCGATTCCAGAGTAGGCTTACATCGATGTAGCCTGAAGATGTCTTTAGTCTTATATCGGTAGATTAAGGATCTTTAGGTTGGTAGAGGGTGTCGTGATAGCCTCTTCCGGAGGTTCAGTAGAGCATCGATGTGAGAGTGAACTGCCTTCCTATGTTCAAATAAGAGCTCTCTGATGACCCATTCCTCCTCTAAGATATCGATTGAATCATCGATTCTGTGAAGCGCAACCTTTAGAGCGGCTATACTTTTTGCCAAGGCTCGGTCGGTTATCCGTTGCTGCTTTTCTAGGGCTGAGTATGAGTACGGTATGCTATCAATAAATGAACTGTAATCGGCGGGATCTCCATCTTTCACATGTCTAACCAGATTTCTAACCTCGTTTCTTGAAAGCTTCTCTTCGACAGCCATCATACCTACTTCAATCTGCTTTTCTTCATCCTTCAACGACAGAAGATCCTCCCCTACGCTAGGGCTGATACGGCTATGCGCTATCTCATATTGAATATCTTCAGGAAGCCTAAGAAGCCTCATTCTCTTGCTCACATAAACTTGACCCTTACCTATGCGGCGGGCTAGATCGCTTACACTACCCCATCCGTGATCTTCCACATACCGTTTGAACGCCTGTGCCTCTTCGATAGGACTCAACATGTTACGCTGAACATTTTCAACCAGAGAAACTTCAAACGCCTCCTTATCATCGAGCTCCACAATATGGCAAGGTATCTTGATCCAACTAAGCCGTCTGCAGGCTTCGAACCGCCTATTCCCAGCGACAACTTCGTAACCATCCTCCACAGGCCTGACTACGATGGGTTGAAGCAGACCCACCTTATCAATAGACGCCATAAGCTCCTCAAGATGACCTAAATCGGCACGTAGACCTTGTCTAGATAGGTGAGCCCTCTTTATCTTCACTTCCTCTAGGAAGCCTGTGAGAGACGGAGCGCCCATTGTGAGAAGATAAAAAACTGGACAGAGTTATACTTTCCTATCACCCTCTTTACAAAAAAATACCCGTAAAATGGTATTCATTTGTCAGGGTGTAGGTGAGATCCTCAACCTCCTCTTCGACAATATGCTCGCAATGATAATGATGCTCCATATAGCTACAACAAGCAACATACTTGCGGCTACAGCGAACTCAAAATGACCACCAGTCCACATAGTGTAGAGCCGTTCAGATATGACTTCATTTCCAGGTGTAACGAGCAGTACTGCAGCTCCTAGCTCTCTGAAGCTTATCATAAATATGTAGACCCAACCGCCTGTAAGTGCTGGTCTGAGTAGAGCTATAGTGATCCTCCTTAGGGTGTATAGCGTGGATGCTCCGGAGATTCTTGACGCATCTTCCAGATCTCTGTGTATCTGGAGGAGAGGTTCAGATACGAATCTTATTCCGTGAGGTATGTACTTTATAATGTAGGCTAGGATTATCACCCATATCGTCCCGTAGATACCTATTGGGAATGTAATGAACGCCCAAAGCAGCCCGACACCGAGTACCAGTCCAGGAAAGGCTATAGGGAGCATACCTACGCCTTCGAGTAAGCCTCTTCCTTTCACTTTACTCCTCAGCGAGTAATATGTGATGAGAACTGCTGCGAATAACGCTATAAATGCTGATATGCTTGACGCAAAGATGCTGTTGAAGACGCTTCTTAAAAGATTGGGGTATGCTGGGAGAAGTATATAGTTCTCGAGGGTGAGGTTTTCAAATAGTGTTTTAGGGTGCCAGTATGTGTGAAGTGAGGCTATGAGCAAGGTGAAGAAGGGCAGAATTATGTCGATGAATAGATATGTCAGGAGAAAACCAAGGGCCATATACTTCCACTTTCCGATCTTCATAACTCTGGGCGCATACCCTCTTCCCGTGATCACTGCATACTTCTCTGCCCTTCTCGTAGCCTTTCGATAGAGGAAGACAAGTAGCATCGTGACGAAGAGCATTACAATCGATTGTGAAGTTGCCAACCCGTGATTCGGGGGACTCTCGAAGAGGACGGAGCTGGCAATCACCGCCATATAGACATCAATGTTTCCAGGGATACCTATTACCGCAGGAACATCGAAGGACTCGAAAGCTATGATAAATGCCAAGAGGAAAATAGAAAGTATCCCGGGCAGTATCAGAGGAAGCGTGATACGAGTTATGACAGATCGAATCCCCCGACCCGCGGTTCTCCCCGCCTCTTCAAGAGCAGGGTCAAGGGATACCATAGCTGCTCTCACACCCACATACGCCAAAGGGAAAAGTGAAAGCCCCATAACCCATATCATCCCCCAGATTGTATGAATGTTAAATGGAGCATAGGTGAAACCAAGCTGATCAATAAAAAAGAGGTTAATCAACCCCGTCCTTGGTCGCAGAAGATAAACCCACGCAATGCTATTTACGACCCCGGGTATTGCCAGCGATAGAAACGGGATGTATGTGAATATGCCTGCTAAGGGAGTGTCGGTTCGAGTGGTTATGAATGCGATGACTGTAGCGGCGGATGTGGCGAACAGAGCCGCTCCGAAGGCGTAGAAGAGGCTGTTAGTTAGAAGTTGAAGGCTGCGGATATTTGTGAATGTCTCTATATAATTGTCGATTGTAAGGTTGCCCGGAGCTCCTGGCCTTGAA
>JARPAQ010000156.1 GCA_029460375.1 Nitrososphaerota archaeon
CAATGGAGTTACGGACAGGCATTAAAATCTCTCAATTATATCGGTTGCAAATTCTTAGTGGTTGATGCAAAGCCTAAAGCAATAGACTTTTACAGAAAATGTGGGTTCTACACCCTACTGAAACAAAAAGGGGAAAATAAGACTATGATAAAACCAGTCATACAAACTGAAACAACTTAAATAGATTCAATCAAAACATATGGCCATGCTTTGCATTCCGAATAAGTGTTACCCACTTGTTAGATCCTTGAATATTTATACCGCAGACTTCAGCTGGCGTCTTACCTTCTAATCCCTCATGCCCTCTTATGTAGTTATGGAAAATCTGGTAGCCTTTCAGAATAGGAGTATCTTTCCGCTTAAGGCCTCTCATAACCTTCGTCCTATCCCTAATTTCACCGTTCAAACGCTCCATCTTATTGTTATTCATATTCTTCTGAAGATGAACATGCCGAATATGCTCAGTTCTTGGATTTCTAAGTGTCCAATATTCTTTAAGATAAGCATCGTGATAGGCTGGTAAACCATCGAGGAAGAAAAGCCTCCTTATCAACCTAAAATTGAAGTGGAACAAATCTCGAAGCAAAAGGCCTTGATTTGATGAAGGAGCTTATCAGTCAGGGATTTCTACAAGTAATGCCAAGGTAGTGGCCCGCACCACCCGACAGTTGACAGGTAGAACTATTACCCGCTAACTTAACAGACTCAAGTTTTGCATAGTTTTTATATCTAAGGCATCAATAAGCCCGTCTCCATAATGTCCCGAGTTCTGAAGACAATCAGGGTAATCTTCTTCATCCTAGGCTTCACTATCAGCATACTGACAACCGCCATGTCGTACGACGCTGCAAGAATAGGTGTGGATGCCCTAGGGACAAGCCAGTCGGTTCAGATAGTAGAAGACGGCGAAACCACCACCGCCACCCTAAGAGTCAATATCAAGAACAACGGCTACATATTCTCTTTCAACGACGCCAACCTGAAGATAACAACATACGACACACAGCATCCTGAAAAACCACTCGGCACAGGAACCAAGACATTCACAGTAGGCCCTGGAGAAGAATTTTCAGACGATATCAGAATCCCAATGAGGACATCAGAATATCAGAGCGCCGCCAACATCAACGTAACAGTAACGCTGGACGCAGGTCTAGCCCTGAACCTACCATCCTCCAGAATAACCTTCGTGTCATTTACACTCACATCATCCGAGGTGACTCCCAAGTAATGGGTCTTTTTAGAGCAGTATTCAGAACAGCATTGACATTCGTCCTCTCCGTCGTGCTCCCCATACTAGGCAACAGCATAGCAAGAGCCTACGGCATCCACCTGCTTCTAATAGATGAAGCTACCATAATCGCTGTAGGTCTGACTATCACCTTCTTAATCTTCATCAAAACATACACGGATAAGCAACTAAGGTTCAAAGGCCTAGTCGGTATCATTATAGTATCTATCGAAATATGGTACTTCCTTCTATTCCTCGAGATGGTCAGCCAAGTCTACCTCCCAGAACTCAACACCAACATAACAGTACAATACATGGGCGGACTCGCTGAAGTGCCGAGCCATCTTTCGGCAGTCGCCTCAGGCCTATTTGCGTCTACTAGTGTTGATTTCCCGGTACTAGGTGATTTGATTTTACTGTCGTTTGGACTGGTCTTTCTGAGAGAGGTTTTACTAATGGTTGAAGGGAGAAGAACCCGCACTAATGAAGAAGAAGACCGCCCTAGTGAAAGTGAGGAGAGAGAAGAACCTTCACCACAATCAGAACGCTCCACAACATACTAGGCATATTTTCCTCTACATGACTGAACGCATAGCTTGCAGAATGCTGGATCCAGCGCTGCTTGGCAATCCCCCTACCTTGACTACGTCAGTCATGGTGTGGATCTCTATTGTGCTGGTGAAGAACTTCTTTCTAATCTTGACGTTCTGAAGTCTTCCGTATCCGTAGGCGCTTATATCTGCGCCAACCATCTTTGGGGAGTATACTATGATCTGTTTATCTGTAACTATGACGGACGCTGGATAGATAGCTTTCTTTACTCGTCTCTGCGTAGTTTGATAGATAACCTTCTCGTCTGAAGCCAGTAACCCTTTTTCGTATAGAACCTTAACATCCATCTTAACTATCAGTTATCGGTGCTCACCAATAAACTTTATAGCCTTCCACGGAACCAATTCCATGACCCCCTACTATGGCAGACGCAGAGAAGATCATTGTCAGCGAGACTGAGGAACTCCTCTTTAAGGTGCGGCAGAGGAGGATGGCGAAAAAGATTCATCCCCGAACTTTGGTAATCACGGACAGGCAGATAGCCATCTTTTCTCCTGAATGGTTTGGTTATTCGGTGGATTCATACGGCTACGGCATCATCCAAGACGTTCATGTTGAGAAGAAACTCCGTAAAAGCAGCATAAAGATGAAGACGACTCTCGGAGAGATAATCATAAGCGGCCTTCCGAGGGACGCGGGTGATAAGGCGATAGGGGCGATTAGATCTAAACTCTAGACCTAAGAAAAATATTATCTAGTCAAAACATATATCACGGCTAAATAGTTCTGAAACTTCAAGGATAATAGACATTATTAAACTATTCACAGTTATTTAAAACTATAGACATATTAGTTACACGTATTA
>JARPAQ010000157.1 GCA_029460375.1 Nitrososphaerota archaeon
GCAGCTGGCGCATCTCCCTTTGAGGAGTTTCTTTCTGTTCCTGAGGCCTTTCAGCAGGGGTTCGGTTTCATCTGACCATATTTCGCTGAATCTGCTTTTTAAGACGTTTCCGAATGAGTAGTGGTGCCAGAACTGGTCAGCGTGTACGTATCCGTTAAAGTCGACGCATCCGATACCTGAGCCTGAGCTGTTTCCGCCGTTCATCTTGAAAAGATCTAATGCTTCTTGTGCCTTCTTGGGATCTTCTTTAAGCAGCTTCTGATAGATGTATGGCGCGTCGCTGTGGTTATCTACTGTTAGAACCTCTACCTCTCTGCCGTTCTTGTTAAGGTCTTCAACCTTCTTTATCATACTGTCGATGAATATGCGTGTATCTTCGTGCGACAGGTCTTCCAACATAAGGTCAGCCGCCCTACCTGAATATACGAGGTGGTAGAAACAGACTCTGGGTATCTGCTCCTTATCAATCAGGTCGAATATATTATAGGCGTCTATAAGGTTACGTTTCGTAAGAGTGAATCTAAGACCAGTTTTGACTCCGCTCGAGATGCAGTTTCTTATCCCCTTTACAGCGGCATCGTACGCACCCTTCTGCGCCCTGAAGTAGTCGTTCGTCCCCTCCATACCGTCTAGGCTTATCCCTACATACGCGAAGCCTGTCTTCTTCAGCTTCTCAGCAGTCTCCTTAGTTATGAGAGTACCATTAGTGGACAATACAATTCTGAGACCACGATCTTTCGCAAAACCTGCCAGTTCAAACAGATCTCTCCTCATAAGGGGCTCTCCCCCTGAAAAAAGTAGGACAGGCACTTCGAACTCAGCGAGATCATTGATGAGTTCTTTTCCCTGTTCAGTGGTAAGTTCGTTTAAGTAGTTCTTATTGTCAGCCCGTGCGTAGCAGTGTATGCAGTTCAGGTTGCATCTCTGAGTGGTGTTCCAGACTACAACGGGTCTGCGGTGGACGCCCTTTCTGTATCTTATGTGGTCTACTGATCCTGATACTCCGCACCATACCTTCGATATGCTTATCATGCGTTATTCACCTCCTTTGTAAGTCCGGATATCGCTTGGCCAACTATGCGACCATTACTGGTCTTCTTGAATTCGCGTGTGCTGAATAAGATGCGGTAATCCTCTATCCCTATCGAGTTACTCATCTCTTTAACCATCATCTCAACCGTTGCGTGATCATAACCGTGTAGCACAGTAAACAGATTGTGCATCCACCTGTCAGGCACGGTCTTTCGGACATAGCAGTGGGTCACTCTCTCGTTCTTCGCGAACGCTTCGCCCACTTCTTCAACTCGGCTCTGAGGCACCTTCCATACGACCATAGCGTTGGCAACTATTCCTGCCTTTCTGTTGTTAATCGATGCGCCGAAGCGTCTTATTACTCCCTCATCCTTGAGCCTCTTCAGCCTTGATATGACCTCTTCTTCACTCAGACCTGAGGTCTTAGCTATATCGCGGAAGGGTTCTGCTACTAGAGGTATTCCATCTTGCGTTGCACGCAGCAAGACTATATCCTTCTCATCTAATACTGATTTCATCATCACTTACCCGCCATCTTGAAGTTCGCCTTTATCTTGAAGAGACGCTCTGTCGGAAGGTTCAGGATATCCTCTTCAGGGACTCCTGTCTTCATACCTATCTCTTGAAGAATCTTGGCTAGGTATCCCTGATTCGGGGCTGTTAGAGTGAACCAGACGTTATACTCATGGTTTCTTTCATAATTGTGTGAAACCTCGTCATAACTGTTGATGACTTCTACAATTTCGTCAATTCTTTCCTGAGGTGCCTTCATCCCTACTAGGGTCGAAGCAGTAAGGCCAACCTTCCTAGCATCTATTATGGGGCCAAGCTTCCTCACCACACCCATCTTACTTAGCCTTTCCAGTCGCGTCAGCACCTCTTCGCCGCTTAAACCCAACCTCCTACCTGTCTCCACCCACGGACTCTTCTCCAGCGGGATTGCTTTCTGCAGCTCATCTAAGAGCTGCCTATCTTTTGTATCAAGGTCTTCATCCATCTTGCTAAGATATGTGTCCAACGCCTCCATCATCGCCTCTATAGTATACTCTTCAGGTGTAACGTGAACTTTAACCCCGAGGCTTTCGAGAGTACTTGTGGTAACGGGCCCTATAGAAGCTACCACCACCTTCTCACTCAAAGAGTTCATCAGCCGGTCTGCAAGTCGACGCTCTTCTGCAATCTGAATTAGGTTACGGGCTGTAGCGGAGCTGGTGAAGGTTATGATATCTATCCTGCCATTCAGAATGTCTTCGATGAGGTTCAGTATTTCAGTTCGGTCAGAGGGGCATCTTGTTTCATATGTCGTGAACTGAACTATCTCTGCGGATGTTCCGTCAAGCCTTTTGTTAAGGTAGTCTGTAGGTTTATCAGTTCTAGGTAAGGCTAAAACCTTTCCTCTAAGGTCAAGTCTCGAAAGCGCATCGGCTAAACCGTTCGAACTGTGATCCGCAGGAGTAATATCAACCCGTATGCCCTGTTCCTCCAGCATCTTCCCCGTCTTACTACCTATAGCAACGACCTGCATGCTGTGCAGCGCCTTCAAGACATCACTCTTCAACCTTAACTTCTCTGAAAGCGTCAGAAAGCTCGAAACACCGTTCTGGCTCATGAAGATGATTATGTCCGCTTTGCCTGCGGCTATCAGACTTAGGGGTTTCTTCACTTCTTCTAGGTCTGAGACGGGCCCTATCTCAACCGTCGGAACTATGCGCGGCTGACCGCCAAGCTTCGTTACGATTTCAGCGAGGTCTCCTGCCTGATGCTTGGGCCGAGTTATAACCACGCTCTTCCCGTTAAGAGTCAAACTCCTCACCTTCGAACCAAGATAACTCCTCGCGCAGATTCACTACATCACCCACCACAAGCACAGCCGGAGGATTCACCTTCTCAGAAACAACCTTCTCAGCAATATCACCCAGAGTACCCCCAATCGTCCTCTGACGGCTTGTAGTCCCCCACTCGATAGCGGCGGCAGGTGTCTTCCTATCACGCCCCCCTCTGATCAACGCCTCAGTTATCATCTCCAACCTACCTACACCCATAAGCACCACAATAGTGTCGACAGCCGTCGCCAACTTCTCCCACTCAACGCTACTATTCTCCTTACCCGGATCCTCATGACCAGTAACCACCGCAACAGAGGAAGCAAACCGCCGGTGAGTAACCGGAACGCCAGCATACGCCGGGGCTGCCAACGCAGACGTGACTCCCGGGACGACTACGAACTTCACCCCCGCCTTTCGGAGCTCTTCAGCCTCTTCTCCTCCTCTTCCAAAAAGAAAAGGGTCTCCACCCTTCAGCCTAACCACCTTTTTTCCTTTCAGAGATTGCTCTATCAGAATCTTGCCTATCTGATCCTGGGGGACAGCGTGTGCTCCA
>JARPAQ010000022.1 GCA_029460375.1 Nitrososphaerota archaeon
ACAGTCCACAGAACCAGATAAACAAAGATAACATACGCGAACTTGAAGTTAAATGGCTCTTCCCAATAGAGTCCAAAACTCTGGCGCCATCGGCAATACAGTCACTAGCCCTCAAAGATGGGGCGCAAACTCCTCCAATAGTGAAAGATGGAGTCGTCTATCTCACAACAAACTTCCTAAAGACGTATGCCGTTGATGCCAAGAATGGAAAACAGTTATGGGAACATGACTACACCTTCGACCCCAGCGAAGCGGCAGAGAGACTACCTTGGACCTTCGGTATGTTTAGCTCCCACTTACACGGATTCGGGTACTGGCAGGGCGGGGACGCATTACTTCTGAACGGCATGGTCTGTGACATCTACGGATTGGACGCAAAAACAGGTAGAGAAAAATTCCATGTAAATGACCTATGTCTGGACATACAAGGAAACATCTACCACTATAGGCCATCCCCATCTAACACAAATAATGTGGGAATCTACGAAAAGGGCCGCCAGTTCATCACGGTTTTACCGGGAATGATGCATAGTACAATATGGTACGGTGACGCCCGCCATGTTACGTTAGGCATCGACATGGACGACTTTTCAGTAAAGTGGAGAATCTATAGCTATCCCCCTCAAGACAGACCTTCCAAAGACTGGGCACTAGAGGAATGTAGCATAGGCTTCTTCCAAGAGCACCCTTGCAACGAAGTTGCCGAGCAGAACAGAGCGGGGCTCGAGTGGGATTGGACCTTCCCAGGTGAGAAGCCAAGTCCTTATGGCGGTGTAACGGCCAACTGGGGTCAAATCGTTGTCGACGAAGCGACAGGTATTATGTACACTCAGACTGGTAACCAAGGGCCTTATACCAACGTTTCTCTTACGCCTGGACCACGGCTCTACGGCAGTACAATTATGGCTATCGATTTGAATAAAGGGCGTCGTGTCTGGTGGCTCCAACCGTTTCCACATGATCCCTATGACTACGACTGCAACTGGAGCGGCATACTGGCTGAAGTCTCGGGGCTAGGTAAGGTCTACATGAAGGGCTGTAAAGAAGGACGACTATACGTGATGGATGCTGCGACAGGCAAGCCATATTACGTGATAGACGTGACGGAAGAGCAGCTACAATGGGGACAGATATCTGATTTGAGTATCAAATATCACCTCACGGATCCATTTAGTCCTTATGACCTAAGAGAATGGGGGTGGCCTGACAACGGTGTCTACTGTGACTCACCTTGTACGCTATACCCAATGTTTCTAAATGGGGTGTTCTCAACGGACATGTCTTACGATCCAGAGACCCAGACGCTGTATCACTACGCAGGTGCTTTATCGGTCGAGATTAGGTCAGGCCCAATAGTGATTGGAAAGGGTGTAACAGCCACGAAGAATCTTTATCCTTGGAACTCTACGATAGTGGCTCGAGATGTCGTCACGGGCGATGTCAAATGGACTTGGTTCTACCAACTCAGCATGCAGCGTTCACATATGGTTGTGACTGGGGGAATGGTCTTCTCCGGATTCACGGATGGTGGAATTTATTTCTTTGACAAAGACAGTGGAGAGCTCCTGTACATCATGAATATGGGTTCACCCATAGTCGTTGGTCCCACAATCGGCAAAGATTCTGAGGGCTACTCGAAAATATTCGTAATAGCGGGTGCAACAAGTTTTGTCGGCGGTTTGGGAGGTCAAGGCTATAACAATATTGGATATTTGGTTCCCGGCACCTTAATAGCGATCGGGCTGTCTGAGAGGGTGGATAATATCGAAATTAGTGCTACTGAAAAAACTACAGCTATTACCCAAATAGCAACATTGACCGAAGATATGAATAAAGTTGAGATAAGTGAAATTCTGTCGACTAAGGGTTACTTGATTCTTGCTCTGTCAGTCGTCATATTAATAGCGTTCGCCACTCTAGCGTTACGAAGGCGTCAATAGAATTCAACGACTCAGCTTCTCTTCTGGTTGCCTATTTAATTTGTCAAATCTGAGAATTATCACAGATATCGAATCCATTTAGATATAGAACCGTCTCAGCCTAACTTCAATGTGTTCTCAAAATTACCTGTGGGTATTTGAACCTAATTGAGTTTAAAAACCGTCGATCGCACCAATTATTGTATCTAACCCTCGGTAACACGCTTGTAATTATTGTCAGATTCTAATAAGCTAAATTAGATGCCTTCGGTTGGCTTCTTCAGCATGAAGGCGCCGTCCTTCATTATGAGGTCGTATACGTCGTTGACTTCGAACCGTACGCCGAGCAGGTCATACTCGGTTTCAGTTAGGAAGAGTGTGAGTTTCGGGAGTGTGAGTTCTCTAGCTTGCGGGAAGATTCCTAGAGATTTAAACTGGCCCACAATGTTATTCACCAATCTAGTTTCATCTCCACCCACTCCGGTTACTCCTACGAATGGTGAAGAGTCCCGTTGCCTCGCTTCTACCAGTTCTATCTGCTTTCCGAGCTTCCTTGTTTCAGGATCGGTTATGCTGCTTATCCTGAGAACCTTCACCAGCACCATATGAGACCACTTTACTTCCTACAGGTTTGGCCGCTTCTAGGTGTGATTTAAAGGTTGAGATGATCTGCGGCTTTGTTCAAGAAGTCGTTTTCCGGAGGGACTTTTTAAACAGAACACTGACTTTTTAAACAGAGGGCACTTATTACACAAAGCCGATGATCTGCAGAAGATTCATATCCTCACCAAATACCCAGTCACATACAGTTGAAGATACGCTTCACACCCATCTCCAGCGAATCACTAGGCGTCCGCTCCCTATGCCTCTACGTAGAAACAGATGATGTACGAATACTACTTGATGCCGGTGTCTCTCTGGGCCAAAGGTTCGGCACTGCACCTCACCCCCTTGAATACGGAGCCCTCCGAGAAGCCAGGGAAAAGATACGCAAATACGCATCGAAGGCCGACGCCATAACTATTTCCCACTACCACTTCGACCACTACACCGCGACGTGGAAGACCCTCGAAGCAAAATGGAGCTGGAGCCACTACGACGAAGCGGAGAAGATATACCGAGGCAAAACCGTCTACGCCAAAGACTACCGAAGCAAGATAAACTACAGCCAAAGGAAGCGCGGCTACATATTCAGCAAGATGACCGCCGACTTTGTAAAAGAAATAATCTACGCCGACTCCCAGACATACAAGATAGGCAAAACTGAACTAAAATTCAGTGAACCCATATTCCACGGCGAAGAGAAAAGTATGCTTGGATACGTAACAGCGGTAAAAATCAGCTGCGGCGACGAAACAATATCCTTCTACCCCGATGTGCAAGGCCCCGTGTCTGAACACAGTTTACAAAAGATACTGGAGGAAAAGCCTGAAACCCTGATCATAGGAGGGCCACCGATCTACCTTTCAGGCTGGCAGCTCGATAAGAAGACGGTTGAACAAGGCTTCTCCAGCCTAAAAAGAATTGTTGAAGAGGTTCCCCTTACACTTCTGGATCATCATATACTAAGAAGTGAAGACGGCTTATCAAGAATGGTTTCTCTTCAGGAGTATGCTGAGAAACTGGGGAATAGAGTACAAACCTTCGCGGAGTATCTGGGTCTGGAGAACAGGCTTCTTGAAGCTAGACGTCGTCAGCTGTTTGAAGAGTACCCTCCAACCCCGGAATTTCGGCGGTGGATGAATCTGAGTTCTCTTCGTCAAAAAGGTCAGCCTCCTCCTCTATGAATTCCGATACAGCCTCCTTCTTTTCAGGCGACATCTTGGACAGTTCTTCTGCGTATTCCTTGGATATGACTCTTGATTCCATTAGGTTCACCAGCGAGTTTGCCGACGCTTCTCCGGTTACTTTGCCATATCTTCCTCGAGTCTGACGCCACTTCAGATTTGTATTTCCACTCTTGGAGATGTATATTATGCCGAGGACATCTCGTGCATTTATGAAGGTTATCATCCTTATCTTCTTAAGCGTCACTTTGTCGGCTGCCTCCATGTATATGGAGCCTAATTCTCCTTCCTTCTCAGGGAAGACCTCGGGGTCTCTTAGATAGCTTTCCGGTATGAACGATAGGCAGGTGCTGTTTACAAGGAAATACCTGAACGCTTCTAGCGAAGATGTAGTCTCTATGTGCACCATTTCAAGGCCTCCGTCCCTATCTTTCCACCATATCCCTTATTTACGCTTTAAGGAGATATATTTTATGCGAGCTGTGAAGAGGCTAGCCCTTGCGATACTTGATGAGCAAGATCTTGAGTTCTGAGCTCGCATTCAAGCACAAAATAAGATAGTTCTAAGAATGTGTAGAAAATAAGCCTCTTGACTACGTTCAGCTATCACCTTAAATCTTGGTTTGCACGAATAATTGCGCAGAAGAAGGATTGCTCTAGGAGTTAATCGAGTTGGTTTTAGAGATTATTAAGGTTGAGTCGGTAAGTAAGTCATTCGGCGCTGTAAAGGCTGTTAGAGATCTTAACCTCGTGGTCAAGGCTGGTGAGATCAGTGGGCTCTTGGGCCCAAACGGTTCTGGTAAGAGTACCACTATGAAGATCATAATGGGTATTCTGAAGCCTGACTCAGGTATGGTTAACGTGAGTGGTGTAGATGTGAAGGAGAGGCCTGTGGATGCGAGGAGGATGATCGGGTATGTCCCTGAAACACCTTACCTCTACGAGTATCTCACTGCAGCCGAATACTTAGATTTTGTCGGTGTAGCCTATGGTATCGAGCCTGAGGTTAGAAAGCAGAGGGTAGAAGAGTTGCTTCAAGCCTTGCAGATGGATGGGCATGTGAATGAGATCATGAGTGGCTTCTCCCAAGGTATGAAGCAGAAGATAGCTCTAACAGCGGCTCTCCTACATAAACCCAAAGTACTCATACTTGACGAGCCTTTGAATGGGCTTGACCCGAGATCTGCGAGGATAGTGAAGGAGCTTCTACATCGGCTGGCGAAGGAGGATGTGGCCATTCTATTCAGCACGCACGTCCTCGAGATAGTGGAAGCGATATGCCGTCGTGTGACGATAATGAATGAAGGGTTGGTCTTAGCGGAAGGGTCTGTTCAAGAGCTCAGATCTATGGCTGGTCTTAACGGCTCGAGTCTTGAGGATGTCTTCCTCAAACTTACTGGGGGTGAGGATACAGCCAAGATAGTTGAGGCCCTAAAACTATGAGACCAGCGATAATCTTAAGCCTATCATCGGTTCTGTTCAAGTCGTACTTCAGAGCAGGCCGTAGGAGTAGGTTGAGCTTCTTATCTCAGCCTAGAAACTTGCTTGTTGTAGATATAATCGCCTTGGCGATTCCACTTGTTTTACTTCAAATCGTTCTGCCGTATCTCCCGGAAGAGATGGTGGTGTCAATGGAGCCTATGGTGGGGCAGGTTCTTGTCGGGCTTCCGATGTTTTTTACCTCGGCCATAATCGTGGCTGGTATTCTATTTGAGCTCGGCCAGGGTTCAGGGCTGTCATCGAGTGAAGCTGTGAATTGGCTCCCTATATCTCCAAGAGAGTATGTATTAGCATCAGCCATATCTGTGATCGGCGCATATTCTCTGTTTTTCGCGATAAGTGTAGGCGTAACCTTGCCGCTGTCCTTAAAATTCGGCTTGATGCATGTTTGGCCAATCGCGGTGATACTTTCCGCCCTAGCTCTTCTGCTGGGGGGGTTTATCATCGAAGCTCTCAAGGCGGCTATGAATAGGGTTTCGTCAACGGTTTATAGGACGAGCGGCAGGTTTGGAATCGTCTCAAGGTTGTTGCTTATGACAATCTTTTTTGTAATGATTCAGTTAGCATTCAACCCCTACATTCTTTACTCCACCTTGGGCATTATGGCGAGTGGTGTAGATCTCTTCTGGGTTATTCCCATGATCTGGCCCTCCGTAGCGGTAGCGAATCTGATCAGACTCGAAGGATTACTCGCTGTGACATTCTTCGCCCTTTCAATTGCCTTCGTATTCTTGATCTTTATGGTTGCATCGAACCTCAGGCTCAAGTACTGGTCTCCACTCCCGGTCTTGATAGTCATCAAATCCTCAGCTGAGTATGTGCCTCACACTCCATCTCTGTCGAGATTCGGCTTCAGTCCTTTAGCGGCTGAGATAGCGTTGAAGGAGTTTAGGGCCCTTGTGAGGCGTAAGGATTTGTCTAGGTACTTAGCTGTACCCATTGTATTTGTAATAGCTTTTCTTCTGCCGACTCTGTATATGCCGGCAGACTATTCTGGGTTCTCTTCAGGGTTCTTTTTGCCGGCAATGATGCCGTTAGTTATAACGATGATGTTTTCTACGTCAAGTGTTGGGCAGGAGGGGAAGGCTGTGATCAACCTACTTATGCTACCTATCACGACGAAGGAGTTTATACAGGGCAAGCTCCTCCCAACTTGGATAATATCGACCATCGCCACTGTAGGAGCTGTAGTAGGCCTCCAGATACTGGCTCCGCGGGGCATTCTACCTACGATGGTTATGATCTTAGCCGGTATACTTGTGATAATGGTTGTAGGCTTCATAGGGCTGGGTGCAGGTTCAAGGTACCCGGACTTTACCGGGGGGCGAAGGAATAGGTATTTGACATTTGAAGGATTCCTAGTAATTTTTGTGAGGGGTGGGGTATCGACTCTTGCAATATTCGCACCAATATTTCTCTACCAAATGTCAAGTTCAGTTCCAATACCGACACTTGGACTCACGCCAACGCTTTTAGCCACAATTACAATTGGATCAACTTTGACATACTTCGCCTATAGATATTGTAAAAGCAGTGTAGAGAACTTTTTAACAAACCTTGAGGCTTGACCGAACAGTAGTAACCCCCGCAATTGTTTACGATTAACACTTGGGCGCGTTAAAACCTAGAGAGGATAGTCAGTATCAGAACGAAGGCTAGCATATTTCCGGTCTGCTGGAAACCTATTCTTCTGATAACTTTGATCTTGGAGTCGGAATCTGCTTCAAGCACACGTTAACTCCTCAGAAAGAAACTCAGAATGAACTCCGGCGACCTGTACAATACTTGCAAATCTCTCTCAGCAGAGCCAGTTGTCGATAGAGCATATCGAAACTAATGAGAAGGATGGTAGAACTTGGATTGGTTAAGGTAGAAGGTTTTAGTAGATGGAAAATGTATGAGGTCATATCGTGAAATCTCACTCTGTTGGAAAACCCAAGGTATGACTAATATTCTGGGTTCATGAGAATAGGCCCTAGTCAATGGAAACTGGGATTTTGCTTGTTACTTTGAGATTGCTAAATAAATGAGTGCAAAAGAATCTATAAAAACATGAGTTTTGCATCATCAAACTATTTATTTAACCCAAACCAGTTTCGTAAAAAACAGTATGAGTGAAATCGCGAGGTTTAGGAGAGAAGTATTTACTATTCTCAAGGAGGCATCAACAGAAATACATCGAAATGGAAGGCCAAGTTATTTTAGAACTATACATAAACCCCAAACGGGCCAGATAATATCATTACCAGTGACAGTTAGCCCATCATTTTTCAAATCCATCAAGATGTTGCGAGATAAAGCACGATCTGCTGGAAGGTTAATTTCCGACAGCAAGTTGGAGCAGATTTTTGAGGATTTCTTATGTAATCTTAAGTATTACGACGGAAAGGAAACAAGGAATAAAATCGACAAATTCATAGCCGAATTGTTCGACGAGGTCAAAGGTACTCCTGCTCAAAGATTCATATTTCTTATTCCTATTGAAAACATCAAGATTGATGAGAATATAACCATAGGTAATTGCACTCTGCTGAAACTTGATCATAAAACTGCATCGGAACTCACCCCTCATGAGGAAATTGCTAACTACGAAAAAGTTTTGGTAGCAAGCAACAAAACAGATACTTTCATCAAGGCAACCGTAAAGGCGCACGATACCGAGATGGCCCTCCAAATGGCGTTACAACAGGCTGATATGTGTCTACATATAATTAGGTTGTATACTGAAGA
>JARPAQ010000158.1 GCA_029460375.1 Nitrososphaerota archaeon
GAAGACATACAAACAGCCGATAAAAAAGGAGCATACATAGTTGTCCACGCCCACGGAGACAACATCCCTCAACTAAAACAGTACGTCAACAGCCTATCAAACGTCTTAGGAACAACTCAAGTCAAGCCAACAGGCGGATTATACAACTTCGGAGGATTCACAGACGGAGACAGAGCCGTATTTCTTGCAGAAGCGCTCGGCGGAGGACCCTTGGCTCTAGCAGGTATGGACCTAGGCGAGGTGGCAGGCGGATTCTCTAAGATCTCTGTTTCTACACTTGAAGTCAAGGCTGTAAAGATGCGGTTCGGTAAAGAACTGTTGGAATGGTTAGCCTCGAATGTTAAGATTGATCTGTACAACTTGACCAGTGGTGGGGAGGAGATAGAGGGGTTTAGGAGAGTTACACCTGAAGAGTTTGAAGAGGCATTATCTCGAGCTAAATAGAAGTCTAGACGGTATCCTCTATCTTTTCCACATACATCAGTACGTATTTCATCTCAGGGATATACCTCATACATGAGGTGACTCTAGAGTCACCGTACTCAGTCACTATCGTCACGTCAAAATCCCGCCCTTCGAGTGAACGGTAATCGTAGGCATCTTTCTTGCTGTAATCTCCAGTGATATTCAGTTTCACCTTGACATCCTTCTTATAAGGCTGGAGAAGGGTGGATCTACGTATAGCTTCCTCCAAGGCTTCGATCGCATCTTTATCTCTACTTATCGGTGTTCCTATGAACTGGTGGTAGATAGAAGACAACCCTACTGCGCCTTCGAATATTGCCCTCTCTCTATCTGTCATCTTTTTGTTGAAGAACTTTCGGGCAGAGTCTTCCGCGCTCATATTCGGCTCTACGCTACTGCTTCCCTAGCTTCTTGTAAACATAATCTTTGGCCAGCTGGTAGCCAGTTTTGTAGTCAAAGACTCCCTTCGGAGATTCCATAGCCTTTGTAAGAAGCTTAGCCTCCACCTTGTTTTTCAGGGCTCCTATCGCCAAAGCACCTACACCGTATACGCCTTGCACAACCTCAACTCCATCACCCTGTGAATCAAGGTTCTCCACACCAACGGGGGGAACAGCATTTACGTCTGCAACTACTTTGCACTTCTTTCCGTAGTTCTTCATGATGTCTAGTGATAGCAGCTGAACTCCCGCTGAGCCGGCCGCCATTACGATCTCTGCGTCTGCTATGGTCTTCCCCACTTCCTCAGGGGTTGCAGCCTGTACTCCGGTGACCTTGTTGGACGACTCTCTGTTGAGATTCTCCGCCAAGTCAGTGGCACGTTCTTGTTTTCGGGAGGTTACAGTTACGTTTGCGCCTTCGGACTGGTATATGGAGCTGGTTATCTGTCCTACGGGGCCTGTTGCAGCGAGGACGGTTACATTCTTACCTTTGAAGTCCCCTAGGTTGTTTTTCAGAAGTAGCTGCAGTGTCTTGGCTACGGCTGCTGAGCCTGTTGTGTGAGCGCCTCTTGGATCTATAATTGTTGCGAGTTCGAATGGGGAGAACATTGACTTTAACGCTACTTCTACGATCTTATCGGCCTTTTCTACGTCTGAACCTCCAATGAAGAGTTTGGTGTTCTTGCATCCTTCCGGGCCTCGTGGGAAGATCGCGTCTTGGACGAGTTTCTGAACATCGTCTGGGTCAACGTTGCAGTAGTGTATGCTCTGGGCTTCGGGAAATAGGTCTGCTAACAAGAGGATGTCGAAGGGGCTGGCGTGTTTATCGGTGTCTAGAAATATCATAACTTGTTTACCGGGTGACATACTGAAGTGTCTAGCAACAAGCGAAGCGATTTAAAGGTTGCCGAAGACCCATATATACGAAAGCATCTAGGCTTGATAACATGGTGGGAAGAGATCAGTTGAGGATAATGGTCAGCGTCGTCAATCCTGAAGAGGCTTTGGATGCCGTGAAGGGAGGGGCGGACATCATCGACGTAAAGAACCCGGATGAAGGAGCATTAGGTGCTAACCTACCGTGGATAACTAGAAGCATAAGGGAGGTGGTAGGCGAATCTGTAGAAGTGAGTGTTACTATTGGGGATATGCCGTATCTACCTGGGACAGCGTCTTTAGCCGCTCTTGGAGCGGCGTTACTCAGGGTGGATTATGTTAAGGTGGGGATGTTCGGCCCGCAGACCGCGGAGGAGTCTCTGAATCTCTGTAGGTCGCTGGTTAGAACTTTTCAAGAGTTTAGGCTGGGTGTCAGGATGGTTGTTGGGGGTTATGCGGATTATAGGGAGCAGGGGTGTGTGAACCCGCTTATGTTGCCTAAGGTTGCTTCTGAAGTTGGTGCGTGGGGTCTTCTTATAGATATTAAGGAAAAAGGGGCGAAAAGGCTCTTTGATTATCTTTCTTTCGAGGAGTTGAAGGGGTTTGTGGATGAAAGTCACAGGTTTGGGTTGAGGGTGTCGTTAGCAGGTTCGCTTGGCAAAGAGGATGTTCAGAAGATGGTGGAACTTGATGCAGATATTATGGGTGTCAGGAGAGGAGTATGCACAGCTCAGAAGGGGCGGTTAGGGGTAGATAGGCGTCGCGTAGAAGAGATAACAGGTGCGCTATACCAGATGCACCGGTCTAAATAAGC
>JARPAQ010000023.1 GCA_029460375.1 Nitrososphaerota archaeon
ACCCCTCTTTCACTATATGTGAAGAGGAAGACTAACGCAGACGGAACATCTTGTGGAGCATAGGAAAAGATAAATCGGAATACGGTTTTTGTTAGAGGTAATAATCTTGCCCTTAGAAAAAGTCTGGTTCTCCCGCAGAGCCAGAAGATGGGATGTAGATGAGAATGGAAGATTTTCGTGGACAGCGAAAATAGAAATCTGGGATTGGGATAACTGCACCGTCAGCTTGGCAAGAACTCTCAAAGATAAGAAGTTGATAGTTGTTGTTCGGAGTAACGACACCAAGATTAGTAGATACAAGGGAAAAAAGCCTGTGGAATTAAGATTCATGAATGGATTTGATGTCACCAAGGTTCTAGAGCCAAAAACTGAATCCTACACAGCTAGAGAGAATATTCCAGAGAAAAAGGAGGGCCCGAAGAAGAGATTGGTATTCCAGTTAGATGACGACTATTGGATATGGGAGTGGGTGGAAGATGGGGTCGATATGCGTTCCACAAACACCTATAGGATATACCAATTAATAAGTAAGGAGATATCACATCCTAATCTAAGCTTAAGTGATAACATATTCGATGTTGAGTTAGAAAGCAATAAAGACAGAGTAGTTCCGGTAATCTATCAACCAGCAGTTGATGCTCTGGATAATTTTGTACGTGAAGTACATTGCGCTGAAAGTCCTGCTAATGGGGATGGACTTTATGAAGTGGAGGTTACAATAATCTTCAACGATGAGCAACTCAGGAGACATATGGAACTAAATAGTATCTACAGGGTCATCCGTCGATTGTTGTACGGCCGGACACTCGATATAGAGACATTCAAAATCCTAGTCAGGAAGGATGTGTCTAATAACAGGCTCGTCTTCGAAAAAATCTATAGCGGGGACAATAAAATTGAGGAAGATGATATTCATGAAGATCAACCTCCTGCTCCGAAGCATAAGATCAGGTATTATTTCATTGACACCTATCATCCTGTTGTTTTCATAAACACATCCAATCATGCGATGGCGGAGCATGATGCTAATCACGATATATGGAAGTGGGAGTATGTTCCTTGGCTGAGTAATGTGCCAATCAAGTTTGGGAACAAAACGAGGAAAAAGATAGAGAGAGGATTTAAGCCATGGTTCAGATTCTGGTGAACTTCGGTATAGAAGCAGTAATGGGAAGTGATGATGAACTCGTACATATGGCAAAAGAATCAATTCGGGCGCACCAATTGATTCTCCTGTATCTTTATCGTTGAATGATGGATTTCAATATGAGCAGTACGCTGCTTTTACGTTCACGAAACCGTCTGAGGACGTAAGGAAGCCAGTTCTCTCCATAGGGGATGTATTCACTGATTCTGTGGCCTTTCTGGATGAGCATATTTTTTAGATCATCTCTTACCCCTTTTAACATCTGAACCTCAAAGTCCCTCCTGTATCTCCTGCTCAGTGACAAAGCTTCACCTATCAGCACCTTGTCGTGAGTAGCTATGGCGAAGTTATCCCCCTCTTCGAAGAGTATTCGCAGCAGCCTAGAGAAGTTTTCCACTATATCAGCGCTCTTTCTTAACGCCACCTCAGCACTTTCTCGGTATGCTCCTTTACAAATCCTTATTCGACCTCCGCTGGACAGCAGCCGCCTGATATCACCCTCACTTCTATGAAGATATGCCTGTATAGCTACACCCACGTTGCCGAACCTATCTATAACGCGGTGATAAACGTCGAGCGTATCATCAAGATACTTGTAGCTCTCCATATCCACCCAGACAAAGATACCGAGCCGCTCAGCCTCTTCAACTATCATCTCAAGATTCCGTTGAAAAACAGTTGCACCAGCATCAAGACCGATCTGAGTAGGCTTCACCGATACAGAGCTGTCAACCTTCTTCTTCGCCATCAAAGCCAATAGAGCAAGATACTCCTCCACAATCAGTTCAACATCGCTCAACCCTGTATGTTCACCCAGATAGTTTATGATACCCCCAACACCGCGCCTATTCGCTTCAGCAGCAGCCCTGACACCGCTCACCCTATCCTCCCCGGCCAACCAGTTACTCACAAGCCACGTAAGGAGATCAACCATAGCCAATTCAAATAACGCATATTCAGAATAAAACCATACCGGATACGAAGACAGAGACCCGCCCCCGCAGCCCTCCCCACCGATAAAGCAAGCTATTCCCGCATGAAACGTCTGTTCCTATACAGATGGTGAAGATGTGCCGGCGGGTTCCTTAACTTGCTAATTCTATCTGGCTACCAGCACAGGTGAAAGACACTTGAGTAAAATAACGAGCAAAATAGCGTACACAACCATCGCAATACTAATCTTGTCCTTATCAGTCACTCCGATGCTTGCCCTAGCCGCAGCAGTAGACGAAGAGCATGCGTCTAGAAGACTGGCGATACTTAGAGGATTCGGGGTGGCTACAGACAAGCAGGACGACCAGATCTACAGAAGTCACATCCGACTTGCAGGAGCAGTCCTAGTCAGAGCTTCAAATAACACGGATGCTTCAAACCAGTTCAAAATATTCAGAGGAGGAATAGCGATAGGTAACAACGATACCAGAACCGTATATTCCGTGGTAAACGATACTTGGCACGGCACAATCAGTGAAAGAGGCTTCGTAGCCAACGGTGCAGTACAGGATGAGGAAGGAAACGAGTACAGAGTCCATCTTAAGGGCGACCCAGTCAGGCGGACACAGAGAGGCATACTGATGCTGGTTGAAGGCGAGATGAACGGAGACGACGCATCCTACAAGCTGCTATACATAGCAGTACTGAATTTCAGACAGCCTCGAATACCTACACCGATAGCTGAGTAAAAAAGTAGTTGGCATCACCAGAAGCAGTGCCTCCCCCTTCTTTTTTATGTTTAATCCTTAAGTATTCGACAGTCTATCTATGGTAAGGGTTGTGGCTGTGAAGGTTGGCGTTGAGTTTAAGCCAAACGCATCTATGAAGAGCATTTATCGAATATACTTTGTATTGATACTTCTAGCAGGTTTTCTTTCGTGGATAGCGCCGATCTCGATCTATGTTCTTTTATTTGAATCAGAGTTTGCTCTGAGTTTGGGGCTACTTCTTATTCCTCTGTTGGTGTCTAAGGTGTTTGTCGTCTATTGGATTCAGAGGTATTACGAGTCGGTGACTTATCTCCTGACTGAAAGTGAGATCGTCGTAACGCAGGGTGTCTGGTTTCGAAGTAAGAGTATTGTTCCATATAACCGCGTGACGAATGTAGAGATTCATCAAGGACCTGTTTCAAGACGCTTCAATGTAGGAACAGTGTCGATACAGACTGCAGGTTACTCAAAACCATCCAGCTCCATAGGTAGAGGTGCAGAAGCAGAAATAATATACATTGAAAACTTTGAGGAACTAAAAGATATCATCAGGTCGTTTCTCGGAAAGACCCGTCCGGTCGCCGTTGAAGCTGAAAAAGAAACTGTGCCTACAGGAAATATCGATAATCAAATTCTGGATGAGCTAAAGAAGATAAGGCGAGCCCTAGAAAAGTAGGGCCAAAAGTAGTTATGGGGTTATCTGGGTGCCTGCCCCTTTTGACGTTATAGGATGATTGAATAATCTGCTCGGCTTATCGCTGCTACCTTGAACGTCTCAAAGCTATCGTGTACCTATCTATAATCAAATAGCGGCAGAGCTTTCCGAAAAAACTTCCTATGCTTAGGATTAAAGCCCAAGCTAAGGCAAAAAGAGTAAGATAACTAGCCGCAACGAAGAGATTAAGAAAGATCATTGACAGTGAAGCCCAATCGAGAAAATAGTATAGAATAAACATTAGGATGTGACCCAACTCATGCTGAGGTAGATGATGTCTTCACCTATAAACTAGTTGAAGGCTGGCTTCATCGATGTGAAGCTGAAATTCATATGATGTTGTCTAAACCATCAGACTGGGAGATATACAAGCCTTCAATAGCAATCTATATGGATTTTGATTATAGTGAGAGACAAGTATTCAGGATTAGGTGTTAAAGTCTGCATCCTACAGCTCGCAAGAGCAGGCAACTTCAAAAAGAATAAAGAAAGAACACCGTATGGAGGAACTTCAAAATGGCCGCGAAAATCAGTGAAATACTATCAGAGCTGAAATCCCTATCTAACCCAGAAGCAGTAGCGGGTATGGCACGGTTCGGAATTAACCCGAATAACACCTACGGAGTATCTATCCCTAATCTAAGGAGGATGGCTAAGGAAATAGGTAAAGATCATCTCTTGGCACAACAGCTATGGGCTTCAGGCATTCATGAAGCAAGGATACTTGCAAGTATGGTTGATAAACCAGACATGGTCACTGAAGATCAGATGGAGAGCTGGGTCAAAGACTTTGACTCTTGGGATGTATGCGATGGATGCTGTATGAATCTCTTTGAGAAGACTGAATCCGCATATCGAAAATGCGTTGAATGGAGTTCAAGAGAGGAAGAATTCGTCAAACGAGCAGGGTTCGTTCTAATGGCTCGCTTAGCTGTTAGTGATAAGAAAGCGGAGGACAAACAGTTCATAAATTTTCTCCCCATCATAAAGAGAGAAGCCACTGATAATAGAAACTTTGTTAAAAAAGCGGTCAATTGGGCATTAAGACAAATCGGAAAACGAAACATCAACTTGAACCAGATTGCAATTAAGACGGCTAAAGATATTCAAAAAATCGATTCTAAAGTAGCTAAATGGATCGCTGCCGACGCGATACGGGAATTAGAAAGCAAAGCAGTACAAGACAAGTTACAAAGCCATAAAAGATCAACCTGAATAGTTTTCTATAGATCCAGCCACCTTCTTGGCAGCTCTAACCGCAGCCAAAGCATCTTCTGCGTAGCCGTCGGCACCGACTCTGTCAGCATACTTCCTGTCTACTGAGGCGCCCCCTATTATAATCTTGACACTGCTCCTGAAGTTAGAATGCTCTAGATACTTGATAGTTCTTTCAATTGCGGGTCGAGTGTTGGTCATAAGTGAGGACATTCCAAGTATAGCTATGTCTCCATCGTTAACGGCGCCTGCAAATTCTTCAGGTGAAACATCCACACCCAAATCACGGACATCGAACCCTGCAGCCGTCAAGAAACTCCCGACCAGATTCTTCCCGATGTCATGTATATCCCCTTCGACGCTTCCCAGAGCAATCACCGCTCTATGCTCAGCACCACCCTTCTTTAGGTAAGGTTTCAGAACCGATAGCCCTTCATTCATGGCCTCAGCTGCCATGATAAGTTCGGGGAGAAGATACGTATCCTCCTCGTAGAGTCCACCAACTATATCCATCCCCCTCGCCATACCTTTCAGAATAGTCTCTTCGACCGGGATACCTGCCTCCAAAGCATCTAGGCACGCCGCCTTAACCTCGTCAACCTCAAAGTTGGCAACAGCATCTCTAAGCCTACTTAGAATAGCCGCCCTATCAGAAACCCTCACACGATTCAAACTGGTAGTAATACAGTCGGCAAGCTATTTATCCTCTAAAACCATAACAAAAACAGTGCCCACCAGTACACCTGCAGAAGACTTTCTAGACAAGCTAATAGACGATCTTGCTTCAGACGAAATCTGGATAAGGATAGACGCCATCTCCAAGATAGCTAAACTAGACACTCCCGAAGCATATGCTACCCTCCTTAAAGCCCTAGAGGACAGTGAGCCGCAGGTACGAGCCAAAGCGATTCAGACCATAGGCAGGCTGAAGAGAAAGGATGCAGTCGGCAGAATAGCTAGACATCTAAGAGACGAAGACAAGCTGGTACGCAGAAGGGCAGCCATTACACTTGGCCAGATGAGTAAAGAAGCGAAACCGTTACTCTTAGATCTCCTTGAAAACGGGTCTAAGGTAGAGAAGAAGTATGCAGCGATCGCTCTCGGAGCCGCAGGGGGAAGAGAAGCATATAGCCATCTAGTCAAAGAGCTCAACTCAAAAGATTCAGAAGTCCGCGGTGGGGCGGTTGAAGGCCTAGGTCTGCTGGGGACACGCAAAGCTGTGGAGCCAGTCGTAAGACTCCTAAAAGACATTTCACCAGATGTGAGGAGAAGAGCCGCCGAGGTCTTGGGAGCTCTGGATGATGATAGAGCGGTGGCTCCCTTGATAGAGGCGTTGAAAGATCCTGATAAGAACGTCAGGTGGAGAGCCGTCTACTCCCTAGGCCGCTACAGTGAATCGGGAAGCCGAAGAGCAGAAGAAGCGATTATGGACGCGGTTGAAGACGAAGATTGGAACGTTCGCAGAATGGCTGTTTTGGAGCTGAGGCATGGTGATAAAGAGACCTTTTCTGTTCTCATAAAGGCGTTAAGGGACAGATCAAAGTTTGTTAGGAGATACGCCGCTTATGCGCTGGGGAGGTTGGGTGTCCTGAAGGCTGCACCTATGTTGGAGGAGGCGCTGAACGATCCTGCTCCTGAAGTTCGGGATCAAGCTGGTTGGGCGCTTAAGAAGATGGCTAGAAGGTATGGCTACAGGTCTTGGGAGGAGTTGGTAAAGGTTCGAGGTGTATCTGATTAGTCGGGGATGGTTATAGTGAGGGCAGTATGTTCTTCACACAGGCCTTGAGTTGACCCATCGGGTCTCGGGCGGCGAACCGTAATATCACGGTCTTTACACCTATCTGCACATATCTATCCAACTTCTCTAAGAGTTCATTCGGCGTAGTGTAGGTCTGCTTGCGGCCATGTGTAGATAGGGTGGATTCATGCATTCCACCTAGGTAAAAGTCCTCTCCTGCTTCGGCCGATCCTCCTTCGGGCTTAAGGTTGGAGTATAGGTAGACAGATGGATGAATCTCAGAGAGATCTCTACCCCGCTCCTTCGCCAACTCAGATATCCTTACCCAATTCTCCTCGTACTCTTCAGGAGGTAGATCGAAGGGCAACCACCCGTCGGCGAGCTCAGCGACCCTCTTTAGGGTACGCTTAGAAGCACCTCCGACCCATATTTCAGGACAAGGCTTCTGTATAGGCTTCGGATCCAAAGTGACATTGGACAGACTGTAAAATTCACCGTCAAAGTTCACGTTATCTTTGGTCCAGAGCATCCTCAAGACCTCTATCGCCTCATCCATGCGTTTTCCCCTATGTTCAAACGGCACTCCGCAGGCTTCAAACTCGCTCATAGCATCTTCTCCGCCAGGGGCTACACCAAGTACGACTCGTCCCCCAGAAGCGTGATCAAGAGTAGCTACCATCTGAGCGACCAGCACAGGGCTGCGAATAGGTAGAAGTAGCGTAGCTGTTCCCAGCTTTACCCGCTCAGTCTTGCTGGCAACTGCCGCTAGGGTCATTAGGGCTTCAATCCGGGCTCTAAGGATGCTGTCTCCGACCCAGAGGGAGCCGAAGCCGGCTTCTTCAGCGATGCTCGCCATTTCAAGTATCTTGCTGAACTTGGGGGTGCCCTTATGCGCAGAGGTTGGTAGGAGGAGACCTAGGCTCAATTTATCTTTAGGCATTTAACGGGATCACAAGTTACCCCAGCAAGGCTGTATAATTATGTGTTGTCGATGGCTATAGGCTTCGCTTGGAATTGCATACAGTTTAGGCTGTTCACTGACTTTACTGGAATATGGTCTGCTCTTTAATTTAGTCTGTAAATCTGCTAGAAACTACCGTCCAGTCGATGTTCTTGAAGAAGGCGTCTATGTAACCAGCGCGCTTCAGACCGTAGTCTATCATGAAGGCGTGTTCAAAGACATCCATTATCAACAGTGGTGTGCAGCCTGATAGATGACCTGCGTCGTGCTCGTTTATCCAAGTGTTGAAGACTCGTTTCGAGGTAGTATCTAAGTATAATGCGGTCCAGCCTATGCCTCTTAGAGCTCCGGTGGCCCTGAAGTCCTTCTCCCAGTTTTCAAGGCTTCCAAACTCTTCAACTAACTTCTTGCTCAGAGGTGAATCAGCATTTAGTGATTTGCCACCTTTGACCATGTTGTCGAAGTAGTATTCATGCAGTCTCATTCCGTTCCATTCCCAGCCGAAACGCCTCTTCAATTCGGCGTACTCCGGTGTACCTGTGTTTCCATCTTCGAGCATAGCTGCTAATGTGTCGGAGAGTTTGTTGGTGTTGGTGACGTAACCCTGATATAGGGTAAAGTGGTTCTTCAGAAGCTGTTCACTAAGACCTGTTGCGCCTAAAAGATGGTCATAATTTTTAACTTGGTATGACATATGTGTTTTTACGTTCTTATCTCTAAAATCTCTTTTGGTCATTTAGGTGGATG
>JARPAQ010000159.1 GCA_029460375.1 Nitrososphaerota archaeon
AATGTTTCAAGGTCAGAATTAGATTGCGGTTCTGGATCTAGCTGGTAGAGGCGTCTGGTAGTGGGTTCTACTGATTGATCAGAGACTGTTTCAGAACGCATCTGAGCTCTGGGTATACCTCTTACTAATATTAGTATTTATTACTTCCTATAGTAACATATATATCGAATACTACTGTTAGTAAACAGCAGGATGTGCTCTAGGCATGGTGAAGACAATGAAGATCACTGACAACACCCATAGAGAGCTGACAAAAATATCTGCCCAACTCACAGCGCAAGATGGACAGCGACGAACATTCGATGAAACAATAATGAGTCTAATAGAAGCCTACCGCTCCAAGAAAAAAAAGTCCCAGGATCCTCTAGAGCTTAAGTGATTTTACTGCCAGCTTGATATCGGCCGCCTTGACGGTTTTACGCCCCGCGTGGGACGAAAACTCCACAGCTTGCCTAGCTATTCTATCCCCGACTTCTTCAAGCGCAGTTCGAAGTTCTTGTGCTGCATCGTCACCCACTCTATCTGCGCCTGCCTTCTTGATTATTCTGTAGATAGCGGCGAGTCCAAATTCTGTATCAGGCATATTTATCTCTTAATCTGGAAAACTCGACCGTATTTAACTTTTTACAAGATATAAAGCGTTAAATTAAGCCTCTACTCGGTGGGTGGGGTATTCATGGCTAAACTGGTCGATATTCACATACATCTAGTAGACGAAGATTATAAGAGTCTATTCGGCTATCTGAAGGCGTATCTGAAGTCTTCGGACACTATCCTCGTTTCTGTATCTGTGGATCTTGAAACTTCTATAGAGAATGTCAAGTTGGCAGCGGAGTTTCCCGGTAAGGTGGTTCCATTTGTAGGTGTTCACCCGCAGATGGCTGATCGTGCCGATATAGATGGGTTCCTTGATTATCTGGTTAAAGTGAAGGATGTTGCTGTAGGGGTGGGTGAGATAGGTCTTGATAGAAGGTTGGGTTCTAAGCAGGAACTGAGTGAAGAGCAGAAGAAGGTTTTCAGAGTGCAAATGGAGGTTGCTGAAAAACTTGGGAAGCCGGTATCGCTTCACACTCGGGGGACGTTGAAAGAGATATTCGAGAGCCTCCCGTCGTATCGCCTGAAGAATGTTCTGCTCCACTGGTTCGCCGGTAATGAAGATGATCTGAAGGTTGCGGTCGATAGGGGGTACTACGCTTCCTTCGGTCCGGCTATGGTCTGCTCGAAGAATAAACGCAGGTTGGTAGCATCTATGCCTCAGGAATACATTCTAACCGAGACGGATGGGCCGGTTCGATTCGGCGGCTGCTTCAGAGGCAGGATGGCTCTTCCAACCTTTCTGCCGAGCGTGTTGTTTGCACTGGTTTCGGTTCTGAATATGCCTTACGATGATGTGCTAGTTCTGATTTACAGAAATTCCGAGAGGTATCTTGGAGTGAAGCTCTAAACAGTGTAATGCCTTTTCTCATATCTGCCGTAATGCGTATTATGATGAATCTATCTGAAAATTATATAGCCATCTCCATGTAGACCTGTGTGCGGGATACAATGCATGAATAGAGTTAAGCGAGTTGCTCACCAGATTCTGGAGCTACATAGAGACTCCTTCACAGATGACTTTGAAAAGAATAAAGAAGTCTTGGAGAAAGTTGCCCTTGTAAGATCTAAGCAGCTGAGAAACGAAATAGCAGGATTCATCACCAAACTCATAGGAGGAGCAGAACCTGAAGAGACGGCAGAGAACCTAGAGGCGATTTCGCCCGAAGCAGCAACAGCGTAATAACGTACACCTTATCTTTAACAAACCGTTTGGATTTGTGCTGTTTATGTAGTGTTTTTAGTATATTCCTGTTGTTGGTTGTTGTTTGTGTTTTTGGTTTTGGGATATGGTTTCTTTGATTTTTTGTATGTTGAATTAGTCGATGGTTTCGATTGCTTCAACCTGTTGTTTTAGGACGTCTGGGCCTTATGGTTTGTTGTAGGCTGACTAGGATTACAATCGAAATAGGGCAAATCAAAAGAGGGTTCTGTTAAGTCTTAGGCACGTTCATCTTGGTGTTAACCCTCGGCACGTGAGTTGCGTTCTGGATTAGGGTTATCCATTTGTTTTCACCTTCTATCTTGATGCCACAGGCATCGGCTGGTGTCTTACCGTCCAACCCTTCATGATCTCGTATATAATTATGGAAAATTTGATAGCCTTTCAAAATCGGTGAATGCTTATTCTTCAAACCTCTCATAACTTTCTCTCTATCCCTAACTTCACCGTTCAACCGCTCCATCTTGTTATTGTTCATATCTCTTTGAAGATTTAACTAAGCCTGGGTGCAAGATATCATCGGACTAAAATGAGCGAGAATACTGATTGGTCTAAACTCGCTAGGCGTTTAGATGTGGATATGCAACAATTCTCGGAAGAAAAGGTGAAGGATATTATTGAGAGGGTTCGAATTGGCGATATAGATGGTTTAGCCGCAGTTGTTGGGGCATCAAAAAAGAAGGCATCACGGCTCATCCATAAGTTCAATGAAGATACCTCAGGTATCAAAGAGAGAAAAGTTCTACAAACATCGGATACCAGAAGACTAAAGCAGGATCTTCTATCACTCTTTTCAGAAGAAGCGTCCTCACAGATAACCAAAACCAAGATTCTCTCTCTTACCCCAACTCTTGACAGAGAAAAAATTCACGAGCGGTTAGCTACATGCCAAACAGGGAGAAATATGTTCAATGAGCTGAAGCAACAAGGTAAACTCAACGAAGTCAGAAATATCCTTGCGGATATATCTTTGAAGACATCCGCTGAACAGAAAACCTTCGGATTGAAAGCGTCAGATACTATACAATACTTTATTTCTCGGAATCAAGTAATAAAGGCAACCTGCACTATCTTGGAAAAGTGTAAGGACACCCAAACGCTAACATCATTCTTTAAAGACGCTGACAAAAGAGATCTGGAAAAGATCATGAAGACTCTTGAAGAGGTTGAAGGGTTTGAGGTTCGAGATGCAGAGGCTATAGTATCAGATGCGGAAGTCTTGATCAATGGGCAGTTGCGAAAAGGAAGGGTTGATGAAGAGAAGGCTAGACGAAT
>JARPAQ010000160.1 GCA_029460375.1 Nitrososphaerota archaeon
GAATGTGAGTGTTATCATACCTAGAGAGAGACCTGCGATCCAGTTCAGTTCTCTTGGTTTCTTGTAGCTTCCGGTGAAATATACTCGGAACATGTGCAGGAGCGCTGTGAGTACCATGAGGTTAGCGGTATAGAAATGAAGGGTCCTGATCAGAGGGCCGTATCTGACCTCTTCCATAATGAATACTACACTATGGTAAGCCTCGGTATGTGATGTTCCTGCTACCATTTCTAAGGAAGGCTTGTAGTAGACAGAGAGCAACATCCCCGTCACACCTTGGATTATAAAGGCTAGGAATGTTATCCCACCGAGGCAGTATATAGGATTGGTAGCGTGCAGTGGCACATCTACCCTAGGAAGCATTGTGAGCTTGGTTCGGCTGTCGAACCACAACCAAAGTCTTTCGAACAGACTGCGTTCTTTTTCCTTCGTTTGGGTTTCCGTACTCAACGCACTCTACACATCAATAGGTATATTTTAAGTTTAAATAGAAAAAATATATTTTTATCATAAGATTCAAGAATATGGTGATAATCAAGACTTTAAGTTTAAACAATATATCAAGATATATATCTAACCCTATTTGAACCACCAGTGCCAACGGTGTAAATAGATGGGTATATCGAGAAGAGATTTGGCCAAGGGAATGATCGCTCTTTCAACAGTTTTCGTCATAACCCCTTTCAGTACATTATACAAGTATCTTAGTGTGCCTGTTCCAACAATAAGGATCAAGAGAACCAAGGTAGCCAATAGAAGTGAAGTTTCTGTTGGAGACGCAATTAGGTTCAAGTTCCCCACCGATGACAGACCCGCTGTATTGATACACCTAGAGCCGGGAGAATACAAGTACGGTGACTATAGAAATGAGAGTCAGGTCAAGGTTCTTAACAATGATGAATTCGTAGCGTATGACACTATATGCACCCACCTAGGGTGCCCATCAAACTGGAAGAGCAGCGCGAAAGAACTTCCTTGCCCTTGTCACGGAGCAGCCTACTCCGCTATAGACGGAACGGTCTTGAAAGGTCCTCCGCCTAGGGCTCTGCCTAAGATAAAGCTAGATATCGATGATAATGGTGATATTTACGCAGTGGGTTATGAGAGTGGTCTCCCCTTATTCGGAATGGAGAGTATCGCCTTCGAAGAAGAAACGAATGAGTGACATTACTAAGCATCATATTTGTATATACGCAAGTGGAGTAGGGTAGGGAGGAAAAGTTGCCTAAGATTCCTAATGCTCCATTGTTGGCTATCGCCGTAGCTCTGAATATAGTGGGGCTTTACGCTGCGCTGATCTGGGCACCTGTTGAGTTAACTTTGGGGGAGAGTTATAGAGTCTTCTATCTTCATGTTCCGGCAGCTTGGGTTGCGTACCTATCTTTAGGCATGTCGTTAGTGGCTAGTGTAGCGTATCTGAAGACAAGAAGGTACAAGCTCGATGTCTTCGCTGAAGTCACCGCCATCTTGGGTGTGCTTTACGCCAGCTTAACCTTGATTCTCGGTTCTATCTGGGCCAACGTTGCGTGGGGCACATACTGGAACTGGGATCCTAGACAGACCACGACCCTCATACTCTGGATAGCGTATGCAGGTTACCTTGCGTTAAGGGCATCTATAGAGAATGTCGAGAAACGAGCTGTGCTTCCAGCTATCTACAACATATTCGCGTTTTCCACAGTGCCTCTTAGCTACATATCAGTGGTCTATTGGCAGACTCTTCATCCACAAATAGTCACAGGCGAGGGGATAACTGTATCTTCGGATATGATCACGACTCTACTCTTGAATCTTGTAGCCACATCGTTTATGTTCCTGTTCTTTCTGATCCTGCTTTACGGTATCCGTAAATCGGAAAGAGTGCTTGACGAATATGAAGAATTGAGTTGGAGGTGAATGATGTGCAGATAGATATATTGGTCGCGTCAGTGGCGTACTGGGTTATAATTGGCGGTTTTCTACTGATTCTGGGCCGAAGAGTCTCCAAGATAAGTAGCAAGATAGATGATATGGAGAGACGGCTGAAGACGGAAAAGTGAAGTCGACAGCTGTAAACAGTTTTAGCGCTATATTGAGCAGCTATAGGTATGGTAAGGGATGAATAGATACGCCGTAGAATGTAATGATATTTCGAAGCAGTTTGGACACTTCTATGCATTGCGCAAAGTCACTCTGAACATAGAGGCTGGAGATATAATTGGAGTCTTGGGGCATAATGGTGCAGGTAAGTCCACTTTCCTAAAGATAATAGGTACTCACCTTTCGCCTTCATCAGGTACTGTTAAGATTCTTGGTAAGGATGTTAAGAAGGAGCGGATCGAAGTGAGAAGAAACATCGGTTTTCTGGGTCATACCAGCTTTATGTATGATGAACTCACAGTAGAAGAGAACCTCCACTTCTACGGACGCATGTTCTCTTTAAACGAAGATGCTCGAGAGAAGAAGATCGACGAGGTTTTGGAACTTGTTGATTTAGATAGATGCCGGCATGTAGAGATCAAGAAGCTTTCACACGGTCTTAAGAAGAGGTCTGATCTAGCTAGGATATTTCTTCACTCCCCCACTGTTCTGATACTTGATGAACCTTTTTCAGGTCTAGATGAAGCCGCAGTGAAACTTCTGGTAGAGGCGTTGAAGAGTCAGAGTGGAAGCACCATACTTCTTTCTTCACACACCTTTGAACTTGTGAAAAATGTATGCACCAGGATATTTGTATTCCGTGAAGGAGAAATTATGAGCGACACAAAGGGGAGTTAGGAATGGGTGTTCTTCTAGATTCTTTCAACCTCGCTAGGCGGGATCTCCTTATCGAGTCTAGGCGTGCCTATGAAATCCTGTCGACAGTCTTCTTTGCCGCCAGTGCCACGATCTTGATCAGCCTCGCATGGGGCACCCCTATCTCTATAACGATTGAAGAGGCGGCGGCGTCTCTCTGGATTATAATCTTCTTCACAAGCATTCTTTTGTTTACCACATCGTTTGCACGGGAGATGGATCGTGGTACTATTGGGGGGTTGAGGACGATACCGTCTTCACCCTTTGCCATACTTTTGGGGAAGGTGATATATTCGATAGTGCTTATGCTTCTTGTGCTTGGAGTTCTGCTGCCGTTATCTATAGTTTTTCTGAATGTTCAGCCCACTTTGAAGATATTTGAACTTCTTCTGATACTTACAGTGGGAGTTGTCAATCTGTCGTTTGCAGGCTCGTTTGTTTCAAGCATCGTTATGTACTCAGAGGGAAAGACGCTTCTCCTACCGTTCCTGCTGTTCCCTATATCTATGCCGATATTCGTGCCTGCACTTTTATCCACGGAGAAGGTTCTTAGGGGGCTAACCTTTGCAGAGTATTCTGGGGAGCTCAGGCTTCTTGGAGCTTTTCTGGTGCTGGTGGTTATGATAGCTGTATTCTCGTTTGAAACAATCTTGGAGGAATAGATCTACTTCTCTGCTTTGAGTTTCTTCTTTAAGAGGTCGTCATACTTCTTCTCAACAGTTGGTTTAGATGTGGTTTCAGATACGTCTATCTGTTTAAGCAGCTCATCTTCATTGAGCGCTACAACTTCATCTGGATCTATACGCCAATTGACACCGCTTCTCCGCCTAGAGACCATAGTTATAACGAATACACCTAAGATGCCGCCGATAACAGGATACCACCATAGAGCAAGAGAAAAGCCTTGCATCGGAGGTATAGCGAGGATAGCGTTGCCATACCTACTTGTCATAACATCTACTATCTCATCCCGACTCATACCCTGATTTATCATGGTGCGTAACTCTGACTTCATATCAGAAGCAACACTGCAGGTCATCTGGCTTTCACAAACAGATAGCAAATAATTACAGCCACAGCTGCAGAAGAAGTCCGCTGCAAGCTTATCTACATCCAGATTTGCTTGAGCCCACGCCATATGAAGCTGAGGAGAACCAGCTAATACAGGTAGCATAGTTAGTATTAGTAGTGATATCTTAATTTTATTCAGGTCATCTCTCCGCCCAACGTTTTGGTAACAACGATATAATGACCCCGATAATCATAACCTGTCCGCCTATCCATATGAAACCGATCAACGGTGTATAATTTATAGTTAGCGAAACCTGATTTTGATCTATCGACTCAGGTATAACATAGATATCCTCGAACGGCAGGCTCAGAACACCTACAGAAACCCTAGTGGACTGAGTTTGGTGGTCTTCAATTATTCGTGCAGTTAATGTGCCACCACCGTTCCCGTTGCTTACAAGTAGTCTTACTATGTATTCGGTTTGGGTTGGGTCTTCTGAGACTGAGAATCCCTTGTATGTGATTGTGTATCCTCCGATATCTACAGGCATATCCTCTTGAAGCGTAGTTGTATGAGTTGTCTGGTAGATGGTCGTTCCGATAAGCCCTATGAAGATCATAAACATACTTAGGTGAACAATATATCCCCCGTACCGTCTACGCCTAAGTAATAATATACGATACATAGAGCTGAAAATCCTGATACCCTTATTGCGCGCGTAATCCCTCACATCAAAAACGTAGTCCTCCAAATGAAGAGAGACGGCGAAGACCGATGCTGTAAGACCTATCAATGAACCGATATCAGAAAAGCCGAGCAGATAGAAGATAGGGGCGCTCGCAACCGTTAGTGCTAAGGGATATTTGAGTTTATGAATCAACTCGTCTGTACTTGTCGTTCCCCAGCGAAGTATTACACAGACACCCATAAGCACCACCAGAGACAGCAATACCCAAGGAGCTATAGCGTTGTAGAAACCCGGTCCTACACTAATCTTGGTGCCTACGACAGCTTCGTTTAACATAGGGAAGAGCGTTCCCCAGACTACCGTCATAGCCATCACAACGAAGAATAGGTTGTTGAAGAGAAATGACGCCTCTCGCCCAGTTGCAGACTGAAAGATATTCATACTCCTAACCTGATCGAACTTATAGGCAAGTATCGCCAGCGAAACCGCAAGCATCAGACCGAGGTAAGTTGAAAATATCGGACCTATCCCAGACTCTCCGAAAGCGTGAACAGAAGATATAACACCACTTCGAGTCAAAAAGGTCGCAAGTATCACCGTTGCAAACATCCCTATGGCCAAAAGAACATTCCAGAGCTTCATCCCACGCCTAGTCTCCTGCAGCATAACACTATGCAGGAAGGCGCTCGCAAACAACCATGGAACCAGAGAAGAGTTTTCAACAGGATCCCAAGCCCAGTAACCTCCCCAGCCTAGTACAGTGTATGACCACCATCCGCCTAAGAATATGCCCAGCCCAAGAAACAGCCATGCGAATATAGTCCACTTCCTAACTCTGAATATCCAGAGCTCACTTTCTGAAAGTAGTCCCGCGAGAGCGAATGCGAATGGCACCGTGAGACCTGCGTAACCTATGAATAATGCGGGGGGGTGGATGAGCATACCGGGGTCTATCAGCAGAGGGTTGAGGCCCGCACCATCTTCAGGAGTGAAGGTGAGCCTTGCAAATGGATTATTGACAGAGATAAGCAGGGAAAGGAAGAAGAGGTTCACTGATAGAAGGATGGCTAAGGCGTAACCTGTTATTCTATCCTTCCGCTCTCTAAGAACAATGCCAGTCATAAATAGGGAAAGTATCCAAGCCCAGACCAGGAGCGAGCCTGATGCACCACCCCAGATGGCACCTATGGTATAAGCAAGAGATAGACTGGTATCTGAGTATTGTGCTACATATTCTACATTAAAGTCTCTCACAAGAAAGTAGTATAGAAGAATAACGACGGCAACGGTCAGCAGCAGGGACTGTACGAGTAAAGCAGTTCTTGAGAAATTATAGATAGATTCGTCCTGCTTACGGGTATAATAGATGAATGATACGAAGGATATTGCTGCTGCAACTAGCGCAACTGCTAGTGCTGAATAACCTATATCCAACAGTCAGCCTTCCTCTGACACGAGTTCCTGATACTTTGATGGACATTTGACCAGAACCTTCTCTGCTTGAAAGACACCGTCTATGTACTCCCCTATTGCTACTACCTCTGTAGCGTTCTGAAGGTTGCTGACCATACCTCTATGCTGAACCTGTACGACACTGTCGCCATCAGTAATATCGAATGAAAGTAAGCCTAAATCTTTGTCAAAATGTATGCTGTCCACCAATACGTCTCCGTAGACCTGTACATTTCTATTCGCTACATCATCTGTCTTAAGTTCTGTGACACTAATATACGGTGAAATGTTCTCCGTGAAGAGACCAGCCATAAGTACAAGAAACAGAGCTGGAAGAACTATTATTACCAGAAGTTTACCTTTTTTCAACTCTTAACCTTCACCCTTGAATATTCCTGAACTCTACTCTTGATCTTCTCCAACTGTGTCGTATACTTCAGCTTAAGCTTAAGATATTCAACTTCTTTTATCTTTCCCTCAGCAAAGTCCTTCTCTAACTCCTCCAACACAGAAGACAACGCCTCCTCCTCAGATTTCAACCGCTCAATAGATATGCGAGTACCTCTGAAACCATATACGACACCACCAATAATCAGAACCGCTAACACACCTGTACCGATCCATATCAGATTCATCCCGCCAGTCTTGTAACCCTCAACTGTAATCGAAAAACCTTGACCGCTAAACACACTGGGAATACTATAAGCATCGAACGTCTGCTCATTAATATCTATCAACCCCTCACTCTGCAGATTCTCGGTAGAAAGGACATTCAAATTATCAGCGCTTACTGTAACGATTACTATAGCGGTGTCGTAGTACGCCCTCTTGGCAAGTGAGTACTCAGCTGTGTCAGGGTCGAGCCTGTATCTGAGGTCTATGGTCTGCGTTCCGTTGGGCATCAAAGGTTCAGGTATTTCGAAGAAGAAGCCAAAGTCAGTTCGCTCTACACAGCAGCTATGAGCACTTTGAAAATTCTTGAACCCTTCAGGCATAGCGATCTTTATGATTGTACCGTTATACACGCTGTTCCCAAAGTTTGTGAACTGCAAAAATTCTGTAATATTCAGATAGTTATCACCACGAGATATAGCTAGATGATGAAACTCGACGATGATATCTTCATCAGAC
>JARPAQ010000161.1 GCA_029460375.1 Nitrososphaerota archaeon
ATCTATGCGAGGTGTGCGAGCTAGGCTACCAAGACAAAGAAACAGCCCAAGCCTGCGAAGACCACTGCGCAAAATATAACAGCTGCTCACTAGAAATAACCAGAAAAGCGATATACAGACCCAAATTATAGATGCCTCCGGTCTAAAGATAGATATAGTGAAAACCCGTTTCCGATAATGCGTATGAGCGCGGCACATACAGCAGAGCACCTGTTCGCAGGGAGCCTGAGGAAGATAAGGCCTAACATAACTATATTGAAGGTGGATCAGTCTGAAGGCAGGAACAGTATCTACGTTAATGCAAAAAGCTTGGATTGGAATACTGTGCTTAATGCTGAGGAGATGGTTAACCGCGTCATATCTGAAGGCCGAAGTATCAAGGAGCATTTTTTCGATTCCCTTGATGAAGCTAGGAGGCGGTTTCCTGAAGCACGTGCTATGGAGGAGCGTATCAGTGGGGGCGTGAGGATAGTGGAGGTTGACAGGTGTGACTATGCTGCCTGTGTTCGTGAACACGTCGCCAACACTAGGGAGTGCGATTTTTTTCTTGTGACTAGAGTTGTAAAGGCTGGTGAAGAGGTTTTTCAAATAGACTTCTCAGTGGGGGAGGATGCCAAGATGAAGGCTTTGGAGCTCTCCAAGGTGTCTCTCAGCACAGCCGACATATTGGGTGCACCCGTAGGAGGGGTTGAGAAGACGGTTGGAAACATGCTGAGTGAGTTACAGTATCTTAGACGCTGCCTATCTGTCCTGTCGGAGAGGGAGACTGAAGATATCCCATTCTCTAAGCGAAAAGGTGTCAGGGTCTACTCAAAAATCTTTGAAGGATTGAATACTAAGAAGATTATGAAGAAGGCGGGCGACCTCATCGGCGACTCCAATGTTGTGGTGCTTCTTGCAAATATTTCTGAGGATGCTACTGTACTCTTGGCTCGAAGCTCGGATCTGAGTTTTGACTCAGGGGCTGTTCTGAAACAGGTTCTAGACAAGTACGGCGGTAGAGGCGGAGGTAAGCCTGAGTTCGCTTCGGGGAGCGTAGGTAGGTCGAGGGTTGAAGATGTCTTCACTTCCGTACTGGATGCGGTCTTCTCTAACTAGGGATTTATATGCCTCCGGAAAAGGGTGAAGACAGGAAGAGGTATCAGTTCAGATGGTGAAATTGGACGAGCTGGGAGACTGGCGTAGAACTCACACATCGCTAGATATTGGGCCTGAGTTAGACGGGCAAGAAGTCACCGTTATGGGCTGGGTTTCAAGCATCAGGCGGCAGGGAGGCATAACCTTCCTCATCCTTCAGGATAAAGACGGTGTGGCTCAGGTCACCATAATTAAAGGTAAGGCGCCTGAAAAGATCTTGAAGCGAATAGATGAACTCACGACACACACAATAGTGGCTGTCAAGGGGAAGCTGAAGAGTACAGAGAAGGCTCCTCAAGGCGCAGAGATAATTCCAGAAGATATCCGGCTACTGAACACCGCCACACGAAACCCCCCGTTCAGCATATTCGGAGGAAAACTGCCTAACATCGACAAAAGGCTCGACATACGTTCACTAGAACTTAGACGCCCAAAACCCCGCGCCATCTTCAAAATAAGACACGTAGCAGCAGCAGCCGTCCGAGAATTCCTGAGCAATAATGGTTACCTTGAAGTTCAGACTCCGAAGATAATCGCTTCGGCAACAGAGGGAGGTGCATCGCTATTCCCTGTCCTCTACTACGATAAAGAGGCCTTTCTCGCCCAGAGCCCTCAGCTCTACAAGGAGCAGCTCACTATGTGTTTCGAGAAGATCTTCGAGGTTGGCCCCGTCTTCCGCGCTGAGCCGTCTCGCACTTTAAGGCACCTTGCAGAAATAATTTCAATCGACGTTGAAGAAGCATACGTCTCCTACCTAGACGTTATGAGTACTCTGGAGCAGCTTGTCCACCACACTCTGAAGACCGTTGCTGACAGGTGTACGGATGCGGTTAAGGAGCTGGGTATAGAAGTCAAGATACCACGTCTGCCGTTCAAAAGGTACACATACAGCGAAGTGCTGGATATACTGCATGACGCCGGGGACAAGACTGCGTGGGGTGAAGACCTTTCCACAGCCGCTATGAAGAAGTTCGGCGACATATACCCTGGCTTCTACTTCATAACGGATTGGCCGACTGCTTCTAAACCGTTCTATATAAAGCCCAAGACAGATAAGCCGGAGATCAGTGAAGCATTTGACCTTATGGCTGGTTCACTGGAGATATCTTCAGGGGGAACACGTGTCAGCTCTAAGAGGCTCTTGACGAAGAGGTTGAAGGAGCAGGGCTTAAAACCTCGAATGTTCGAATACCATCTTAAGCTATTCGATTACGGTATGCCTCCTCACGCAGGTTTCGGTCTGGGGCTGGATAGGTTCATGATGGTCATAACTCAAGAGGAGAATATAAGGGAGGTCACCCTATTCCCGCGGGATAGGCTCCGGCTTACACCCTGACACTCAGAGAGGATGAAGTTGAAGAAACCCCAACAGATAATATCGGAGAAAGATGTGGAACATCTGGCTGAACTTGCGAGGCTAGACGTATCCAAGAAGGATATCATTACGCTACGCGCCCAGTTGAACGAGATACTGGTGTACTTCAGAAAGATAGATGAAGTTGATACAGAAGGTGTGCCTCCAACATACCATGTTCAAGACTTGGTGAACGTATTAAGAGATGATAAGCCTCAGCCCCCTGAATCTGAAGCTCTCCTTGGAAATGCGCCTCAGAAGAAAGACCGGTTCATAAAAGCCCCGAAGATGCAGTAAACATCTTTCTACATGTCTATGCGGTACCGAAAAAACCTTGCAAGCACCTATGTTGCTCTGCTAATAAGCGTCAAACATTAACGCCAAAGACAGTTTTAAGAGTATGTATGAGGTAGATGGTGCGGATGCCTTCCCCGATAAAGTCCGAGACAAGGCTTAGTAAGAGGGGTACAGTCAACATCCCGCTAGACATTTTGGACAAGGCGGGGATAGACCTCGGTAGTTCAGTCTGGATAATCTCTGATGGCGATATCCTGATCATAAAGACTGTGTTTCAGAAATCTCGCAGTACTTACCTTCCTATAATCAGGCATCTTAGAGGTGCCTTTAGACGGTTCATATCTAGGTGAAGTAATTCTACTCCTCTAATTTCCGGGTTGAGGTCTTCTTTTTTCTTCTTGGCCTCTGCGCCATCCGCCTCTTCATCCGGTCGGATATCACATCGTAAACTGAGGGAAGATCATAACCTCCCTCCGTGTATGCAAAAATGTCGTACGGTGTCTTGAGTATAGTCCTTACCTCATACCTTCTCCTATCGTTCCTTATCGACTTGGTCTTTATAATAGACCTCGCCTCAATTATTTCGGGGAACACCTTCTTCAACCCACTCACAGCTCGAAGAAACTTATCTCTGGTAGCTTCAGCCTCAAAAGGATCATCAGGCAGCCCCACTATATAGATCGGTATCTCTAAACGGCTCTTTTCAGCAGAAACCAACTTCAAAAAGTCTCTAAAAGTCGCTATACCCTGAACTTCCCCCCAGAGCGATGATACCGCACATGTGGCTCTTCGCCTCAGCATCTCCTCCAAAATATTCGCTATACTATCCTCCACCTCGCAGGTGACCGGAGGCACGTCTAAGATTCTTTTCAGAGGGAAGTCCAGCCGGTTTTGCTTCTCAGCACCCACAGCACCCGTCTCCACACTCTCAGAAGGGAGCATTCTGAACACTATTTGGCTAGAAGTCGTAACACCTTCCAGCCGCTTATCCTCCATAATCGGTATGTGATCTATTCTCCTCCGAATCATAATCTTCCTCGCTTTCGTCACCTGATCATTTACACCTAGAACTATGGGGTTGCTGGTCATTATACTGTTTATCTTGAACTTCTTCAGGTAGTTTCTATTCATCGCTTTGACTATAGAAACAGTGTTGATCTGCCCAATTATCTCATTATCTTCGACGATGGGGAGTGCTCTTACCCTATATCTCTCCATTATACCTGCCACACTCTTAACACTCTGATTTGAGTCAAGTTTCGGCACAAAGGTGATCGTTGAGGAGGTCTTTCGGGTAGTGATATTTGTGACCTTAAGTAGATCACGCATAGAGATCATGCCGACCTTATCACCTATCTGCGTAAAGACTTGGTAGACACCCCATTCCCGTAATGCACCGATAACCTTGGATATCGAAGTATCAGGCTCAATAATCCGTGAATCTTCCTTTAGATCATTCACAGTGAGTTTTCCGATGTCTGTAGAACTCATACATGATCTAGCGAAATCTCTGTTCATAAACCTACCTTTCCTTTACTGTACGATTTAGCTTACGAGTAAGAATCGGTTTATAATTACGGGGTCTCCCGCCGTTCTTTACTATACTCCAACCGATTCCGAATAAGG
>JARPAQ010000024.1 GCA_029460375.1 Nitrososphaerota archaeon
AAGAAGAAGAACTTGGAGCCGCTGCGTAAAATATTCGAGGAGTGTATCGGGTGTGCAAGGTGTGACTCTGCCTGTCCTCAAGATATACCTGTGCTATCAGTCATTGACGCAGCTTCAACGAACGATATCAAAGAGGAGAAGTTCACTATAAGATGCGGAAGAGGCCCTATACTTGACACCGAGATACGGAAAGTTGGCCGACCCTTAGTTATGGGTGAAATACCGGGCGTAATAGCTTTCGTAGGATGCTCAAACTACCCCGGTGGGAACGAAGCCTTAGCCAAGATGGCTGACGAGTTCGCTAAAAGGAACTATATAATCGTAACATCAGGGTGCGCAGCCTCAGATCTGGCGCGGTACAAAGACGAGAACGGGCAGACTCTCTACGAAAAGTATCCAGGTGACTTCGATGCAGGCGGAGTGGTGAACACAGGATCATGTGTTTCAAATGCACACGCGATTGGAGCGGTGATAAAGATAGCCAGCATCTTCGCTAAACGAAACCTTCGAGGGAACTTTGAAGAGATATCTGACTACATACTGAACAGAATAGGCGCTGTAGGTATAGCTTGGGGTTCGCAGCATCAGAAGGCTATGGCTATCGCTACGGGTGCTAATAGGCTGGGTATACCTGTAATCCTAGGTCCTCAAGGTGTGAAGCATAGAAGAGCGTACCTCGGGCGAAAAGAAGATGATGAGCGGTGGACCGTCTTGAACGCCAGAGATGGGAAGAAGGTTTACGGTGGCCCTGCTCCTGAGCATCTCCTATATGTTGTCGAAACTATGGAGGAGCTTATGGTTACCGCCGCTAGGCTGGTTATGAGGACTAACGATACGCCTAAAGGACGTATGATCAAGTTGTCGAACTACATAAGTCTCCATCGTCAGCTGTACGGAACTATGCCTGACGACGTACACCGCTTCGTGAGAGCTGAGAACGATCTTCCTATAACTATGAAAGATGAAGTTATGGCTGTGCTGAAAGAGAGGGGGTGGACACCTGTTGACATCCCTGATCCTACACTGCTTGACAGAATGGTGCTGAGGAGAGAGTAGAGTTGTCGAAGGTCACAGCGTGGGAGACAGCTGAGATAAGGGGTCCGAAGGTCGCCTTCAACCTTACTCCTGAAAACTGCGGCAAGATGTTGAAGAGGGCTAAACTTCTGCTTATAGTTGTCGGTGGTGGAGCGGTGGATATGAAGGCTGACGGTGTAGATGTACCTGACGCAGTGTCTAGGATGGCGAAGAGTATGAACGGGACTGTAGTCACTTCGCCCGGTGTGTTCAAGGCGTTCCAAGGGTACAGCGATATAAAGGTGATAAACATGGGTCTTGAAGACGTAGTGGATCGACTTAAGGATGAGAGTTGGAAAGGCTTTGACGGAGAAGGTGCATACGATATGATGGTGTTCGTAGGAGGCCTATACTACTTCCAGAGTATGATGCTGTCCACACTGAAACACTTTGCTCCTAAGTTGAAGACTATCTCTATAGACCGGTTCTACCATCCCAATGCGCAATTCTCGCTGGAAAACCTCAGTCCAGAAAAGTGGAAAGAAGGGTTGGATGCTCTGCTGAAAGTTTTGGAGGCGAAGTAGAAGATGCGCAAAGTATGTGATGCAAATGAGCTGAGAACACTCCCATCAGGAGTTAAGAAGCCAGAGTTCCCTGTAGATATAGGGGAGATGCATGAGGGTGAAAGGGTACGGAAGCCTCAGATGTATTTTGAGTTTGGAGGTCTGAAGACTGAAACGAAGTGGGAGCTCGTCCGAACGCGCAATACAGACGATATCAAGGATGCACGTATCATTATAGAAGGCCCAGACCTCTCAGAGCTCAAAGAGGGCGGAAGCTATCCTCTCGGCATACTTGTAGAAGTTGCTGGGGGGAAGGTTGAGAAGGATATCGAAGGCGTACTGGAGAGGAGACTGCACTACTTCCTGAACTATATCGAAGGAGTTATGCACGTAAACCAGAGGTACGACATCTGGATAAGATTCACGAAAGAAGCGTACAAGCAGGGACTGAACTCCTTAGAACTGTTCGGAAAGGCCCTGATATGGCTGTACAAGACGAGTTTCCCGATACTGGAGAAGGTTCAGGTCACATTCTACACAGATCCGAAGCAGGTAGCTGAGCATCTCGATGCGGCTAGGAAGGTCTGGTCTAAACGAGACGAGCATGCCCGAAGCCTGATGGATGAGGATGTTAAGGAATTCTACGGATGCATAATGTGTCAGTCATTTGCTCCGAGCCATATGTGTGTCATAACACCTAACAGGACAGGATCATGCGGCTCCATAAGCTGGTTTGATGCTCGTGCTGCTTCAAATATAGATCCGAACGGCCCCAACTTTGTAATAGAGAAAGGAAATGTTGTAGACACCGAGAAGGGTATCTATGAAGGCGTAGACAAAGTACTGCAGGAGAAGTCTCTAGGCTCCGTACAATCAGTCTCCATATACAGCATGTTCGAAAACCCACATACATCCTGCGGATGCTTCGAAGGCATAGCCTTCTACATACCTGAGCTCGACGGCGTAGGAGTAGTTCACCGGGACTATCGAGAAGAAACCGTAAACGGCCTAACCTTCTCCTCTATGGCTGCAAACACCAGCGGAGGAATTCAGAGCCCCGGGTTCAACGGTATAGCCATAGAGTATCTTCGCTCATCCCGATTCCTGAAGCCTGACGGTGGATGGAACCGCGTGATCTGGATGCCTGCGGATATAAAAGAAAGAATCAAAGACTCGATACCTGCCGAGGTTGCAGATAAGATCGCAACCGAAGCCGACGCGAAGAATCTTGCTGAACTCAAAGAGTACCTGACTCAGAAGGAGCATCCTATAGTGCAGAGGTGGTCTGAGCAGGAAGCGGATAAAGCTGAAGCAGGTGAAGCACCAGCTGAAGAAGCAGCTGAGACCACGATACAGATTCCTTCTGAAGGAGAGATGGTGATTCAGACCCCGACTTTGCAGCTGCCGACTACAGGTGGGTTCAAGATAATTCTGAAGAACGCGAAGATAACTGCGGAGAAGGTCAAAATCAAGCGGCTGGAAAAGAAGAAGTAGGTCTCGAGGGTAGGTGGCGAAGTTGGGTGAAGCGGAGTCCCGATCATTGGAGCTGGTCAAGAACCTTTGGAAGATGGTTGAAGATCTAGATGAAATAGAAATAGAGAATGTCACGCTTGAGGCGGAAGAATTGACATTCGTGATTCAGCCTATAGTGTCTTCAATAGCCAAAAGCATCCCTGCGCAGGTTCAGCAGCTTCTGGAAGCGAAGTTCACGCCGCCACTGGAGGAGTATCCGGGCCAGATTGTGGAGGTTCAGGTGGGCGCCACGAAGTCTGAAGGTGGTTCAAGAGGCAGTGTTGTGAAGGTGGGTGGTGCGAAGACTATGCCTTTCTACAGCTTCGAGATGGAGAACCCGAATAGACCTGCCTTCGCTATGGACATATTTGACATGCCTCTAAAACTGGCTAAGACGGTGAAGATTCACTATGAGGACGTTATGGAGGATCCGGCTGAATGGGCTAAGAAGGTTGTGGAGTTTGGTGCTGATGTGGTTTCACTTAACCTGATAAGTACGGATCCGTTACTGAACGATACTTCGGCCAAGGATGCTGCCAAGGTTGTTGAGAACGTGCTTCAAGCTGTTGATGTGCCGCTTATCATAGGCGGCTCGGGTAACATAGAGAAGGATCCGTTGGTCTTGGAGGCTGCGGCTGAAGTGGCTGCTGGTGAACGGGTAGTGCTGAACTCTGCGAAGACCGATAACGATTACAAGAGGATAGTTGAGGTGGCGAACAAGTACGGCCACGCGGTTATAGCTTTCACACCTATGGATATAAACAACCAGAAGAAGCTCAACCGAATGCTGCTCAACGAAGGGTTGCCTAAAGATAGAATACTGATAGACCCGACCACCGCCGCTCTCGGTTACGGGATTGATTACAGCATCAGCCTGAGGGAGAGGATAAAGCTTGCAGGACTGCTGGGTGACGAGGATCTACAGATGCCTATTCTTGCTCCGGCAAGTAATGCTTGGGGTGCTCGAGAAGCATGGATGAAGAACGAAGAGTGGGGGCCCAGAGAGTACCGAGGTCCACTTTGGGAGACGATTACCACTCTGACTATTCTGCTGTCTGGTGGAGACCTTTTCATGCTCAGTCATCCTGCAGTTGTCCGAGTGATCAAGAACCTAGTTGAAGATATGCGTAATAGATCTGCGAAGGGTAACGTAGTGGCGGACTGGGTTACCGCTCTAAGCTAGGTGTTCATTATGAGTGAAAAGGCTAGTTTACTCTCTGTCTATAAGCTTCTACCTCAGACCAACTGCGGTGAATGCGGCGAGGCTAATTGTATGGCCTTTGCGTCTCGGCTGCTTGAAAGAAGCAAGCCTCCTGAAGACTGTAAGCCTATGATCAGAGAAACTCGGTACAAGAAGAATTTTGCCAAGCTGGTGGAGCTGGTTGCACCGCCGATTCGAGAGGTCATAGTAGGCGTTGGTGACAGAGCTGTAAAGATTGGTGGCGAAGAGGTTCTATACCGGCATCAGATCACATACTACAATCCCACAGCCATAGCTATAGATCTTAGCGACAACATGAGCGCAGAAGAGATAAAGAAGAGGTGCAAAGCCATAGATAGCTTCTCGGTACAGAAGATAGGTCAAGAACTGAAGCTCGACATGATAGCCGTGAGGGCTGCATCCGGAGATCCTGATCGGTTCGCCTCAGCCGTAAAACTTGTGGCAGAGACCTCTAACTTCCCCATAATCCTATGCTCATACGATCCCAATTCCCTCAAAGCTGCCGTGGAGTCCAAAGGCATAGCGGAGCGACGCCCCCTGCTATACGCAGCGAATAAGGACAACTGGAAAGAAGTCGGTGAACTCGCTAAGAAACACAACTGCCCTGTAGTGGTGTCATCACCCAACGATCTGGACACTCTGGTCTCCCTGTCTTCGACACTTGAATCAATGGGGCTAAGAGATATCGTACTCGACCCTGGCACACTGGTAGAAGGTGGTCTGCTCAAAGACACAGTCAATAATCTTGTTATGCTTAGACGCGCAGGGTTAAAGAAGACGAAGTCACTGGGTTACCCTATACTGGTTGTTCCAGCGGTCGTCTGGGCTGCTGAGAACCCTGATCCTGTAACAACATCTTACCGAGAGTCGTACATAGCCTCGCTTCTGCTGAATAGATATGCTGACGTTATGGTGATGCGCACTCTGGATATATGGGCTATGCTGCCTGTAGTTACCCTTAGGCAGAGTATCTATGCGGATCCAAGGAAACCTGTCTCGGTAGATGCGGCTTTGAAGCCGTTTGGAACTCCGAATGAAACCTCTCCTGTCCTCATCACCTCAAACTTCGCTTTGACGTACTTCACAGTGGCGAACGACATCGAGTCTTCGACTGTGGACTGCTACCTTATCGTAACAGATGCTGAAGGATTGGCGGTGGAGGTCGGAGTGTCAGGAGGACAGTTTACAGCCGCGGGTATCAATGACATCCTCACATCCACCAATGTTGCCGACAAGGTCAAGCATAAACGGCTGGTGATACCTGGGAAGGCAGCTCGGCTGAAGGGAGAGATAGAGGATGTAACCGGCTGGGAGGTTATGGTAGGCCCACAAGATTCATCGCAGATAAAAGACTTCCTCAAAAAGCATTGGGAAGCACCGAAGCAGAAGACCTGAATGTGTTATGAGGTTTCATATAGCAGTCAAGAACAGCTCCAGATGCATAGGTTGCTACAACTGCTTATACGCTTGCTCCAGACACTTATTCGACACAGTGGATCACGCACGCACAGCTGTTTTCGTGAGGCCTGACAG
>JARPAQ010000162.1 GCA_029460375.1 Nitrososphaerota archaeon
GGATTGGTTGAGAATTCTATAGATGCTGTGAGTTCAAGGGACTTCGGGGCGGAAGTGGTCGCAGATCTGGCGCTTAGTATGACAGATATGAGCAGGATGGCTGAGGAGCTGGTGTTGTGGAGCTCGCAGGAGTTCGGTGTGGCTGAGATTTCTGACGGTTATGCTTCGACGAGTAGCATTATGCCGCAGAAGAAGAACGCGGTTGTTGCGGAGCTAATTCGGGGCAAGACTTCGACGGTGTATGGAGATATGGTTGCTACTATATCGGTGATGAAGTCTCTACCGTACAGCTACAATATGGATATGCAGCAGTTGACGCCTCACATCTGGAGCGCCTGTGAAACGACGTCATCTTCTTTGAAGGTGCTTGTAGGCATGCTTAGAGAGGTTGTTTTTGATGTAGAGCGGTTTAAAGAACTGCTTAAAGACGACACTGTATCGGCTACGGATCTAGCTGATTATCTAGCGGTAAAGCATGGGATACCGTTTAGAACTGCGCATATGGTTGTAGGCCACTTGGTACGTGTCTCTGTGAATCAGAAGAGGGCATTCCGAGAGGTTATTCTTGAGGATCTCCCTAAGACGGTTAAGGAGTTGGCGGGGAGAAAGGTATCCATACCTCGAAATGAGATAGATGGGATACTTGACCCGAAGAAGAGTGTGGAGTCAAGGAGTGTTGAAGGTGGACCGAGTAAAGTTACAGTTATGGAGATGATCAAAAATCGAAAGAAAGGCGTTGAGGAGATGACGGATTGGATATCGCGTAGTAAGAGGATGTTAGACAAAGCAGAGAGCGAGTTGAAGAAGACTGTCGAAGAACTAGCAGGAGGTGAGACGAGCTGAAGACGACAAAATGCACAGAATGTGATGGAGAGATAAAGGTGCCTGACGACGTTGTAGTCGGAGAGATAATCACCTGCCCCGACTGCGGAACCGACTTCGAAGTCTCTGAAGTCAAGGAGAAAGGCGTCTCCATCAAGCCCGCCGAAACCGTAGGGGAAGACTGGGGTGAGTAGAGGATGACAACTCTAGCCCTGATGTACGATCGAATACGTTGGGAGGAGAAGGTATTAACGAAGACAGCGGAGGCTGGAGGGTTAAATGTCAATCGAGTTGATGCGAAGACTGTTTCCCTAGATTCAGACTGGAGTATAGAGGAGACGAGAGAGAAGTTCGGCGACATTGTACTTCAGAGGTGTATCAGCTACTTCCGAGGCCTCCACACCACCGCCTTCCTAGAGAGCAAAGGGTTGAATGTGATAAACTCGATGGACGTTACGTTAACCTGTGGAAACAAGCTCCTCACCACTCTGAAGCTGGAAAAAGCGAAAGTTCCTACTCCGAGAACCCTTCTTTCATTCACCGAGGATAGTGCCTTGAAGTCTCTTCAAATTCTAGGGTATCCCGCCGTACTGAAACCTGTTACTGGGAGCTGGGGTAGACTGGTGGTGCAGTTGAAGGACAAGGATACAGCTCAGGCTATGCTTGAGATGCGTTCTAGGATGGAGGGCTCGTTGAACCAGATATTCTATATTCAGGAGATGGTTGAGAGGCCTCCTCGGGACATAAGGACTATAGTTGCTGGAGACCATATTATTGCGGCTCTCTATAGGTATGCGCCTGAAGGTGAATGGCGGACGAATATTTCCACAGGGGGTAAAGGTGAGATCTGCAAGGTGACAGGTGAACTGGAGGATGTAGTTTTAAGAGCCGCTGAGACTGTGGGTGGCGGGTTGCTTGGTGTCGATGCTATGGAGTCTCCTGAAGGTATACTTGTCCATGAGGTGAACAATACAGTTGAATTCAAGGGAGCTGCATCCGTGTGCGACGTTGACATACCAGGCGCAATCATAGAGTATATCCTGAAGCAGGCAAGAAGGTGAAGATATATGCGAGTAGGTATAGTAGGAGCATCAGGATTTGTAGGCGGGGAGCTACTAAGACTTCTCTTACTCCACCCAGAGGTAGAAGTCACCAGCGCAACCTCCCGTAAGTACACGGGCCAGTACGTCTACCGAGTTCACGCCAATCTGAGAAACATAACAGACCTCCAGTTTATAGATCAGAATCTAGAAGATGTGGTAGACAGTTCAGACCTTGTCTTCACAGCCGTTCCCCACGGCACAGCTGTCAACATTATGCCTAGACTGATTGAATCAGGCGTAAAGATAGTGGATATGAGCGCTGACTTCAGGCTCAAGAACCCAGATGCATATCCCCGATGGTACGAGTACAACCACCCAAATCCTGAACTGCTGAGTAAGTTTGTATTTGGTCTCCCCGAGATACGGCGAGAGGAAGTGAAGAACTCCCAACTAGTCTCCTGCCCCGGATGCATGGCGCTGACTTCGATATTGGCGCTTGCACCATTGGTAAAAGAGAATATTATAGACACCGGCAAGATCGTGGTAGATGCCAAGATAGGTTCCTCTGGTGGAGGGGTGACGCCGTCTAGAGCTACTCATCACGCTGAGCGTTATGGAGTTATACGTCCTTACAAGCCTGTTGGCCACCGACATACAGCGGAGGTGGAGCAGGAGTTGAGCAGCATAGCTGGTTCAGATGTTACGGTCTGTCTGTCTACGCATGCTGTAAATATGGTTCGAGGTATACTTTGCACCATCCACGTATTCCTGAAGAAGCCGCTGGCGATACCGGATGTCTGGAAGATATACCGTGGTGCGTACAGCGGGGAGCCGTTCATTAGGCTTGTTAGAGACAGGCAGGGGATCTACCGGTTCCCTGACCCGAAGGTGGTGATAGGCTCGAACTTCTGTGATATAGGGTTTGAACTGGATGATCGAGCGGATAGGCTGGTGGTTATGTCTGCGACGGATAACCTTGTGAAGGGTGCTGCTGGAAACGGTGTTCAGTGTATGAACCTTATGGTAGGCTTCGATGAGAAGGCTGGACTTGAGGCTGCTGCGATTCACCCTGTGTGATTCCTTATGGTGGTGGTTGTGAAGGTTGGGGGGAGTATACTGGGTGATGGTGTAGATTCCTCTATGCTCGATGATATACGTGAGGTGGCGTCGAGGGAAAAACTTGTTCTGGTACATGGTGGCGGTAAGGCTGTTACAGATATGGCGGATAGGCTTGGGAAAGAGCAGAAGTTCATAGTCTCACCGGGAGGCATCCGCAGCAGATATACCGACTGGGAGACTGTCAAGATATTCACTATGGTTATGACTGGGGTGGTCAATAAGGAGATTGTAGCCGCGCTTCAGAAGATAGGTCTAGCTGCTATAGGGCTCTCGGGTGTAGATGGAGGCTTAATCAAGGCTGATAGAAAGAAGAAGCTGGTAGTCGTGGATGAAAGAGGGCGGAAACGGGCAATAGACGGGGGATACACCGGCAAGATATCCCAAGTCAACGGCCAACTCCTCAAAACTATGCTAGAAGAGGGATACCTGCCGGTTATATCGCCAGTTGCGCTCAGCGAAGAGTTTGAGTATCTCAACGTAGATGGAGACAGGGCGGCTGCATACATAGCCGGCGGGGTGAAGGCGGAAAACGTAATCTTCCTCACAGACGTAAACGGGGTTCTTATGGACGGTGAGCTGGTGCGGAGGATGACTTCACAAGAGGCTGAGGATATGCGGCCCAAGATAGGTTTTGGTATGGAGAAGAAGGTCTTAGCCTCTCTTGAAGCTCTGTCTATGGGAGTGTCGGAGAGCATCATCGCCTCCGGGCTGGTCAAGAACCCGATAACATCCGCCCTTAACCATAGAGAGTGCACAGTGATAACCGGATGAATGAAGAAGAAATAATCAGTCTTGAGAACAAGTATCTCGCAAGCACATACTCCAAGCTACCTCTGATCGTAGCGAAGGGGAGAGGTGCAACACTGTGGGACGCGAACGGCCGAGAGTATATTGACTGTATGGGCGGCTACGGTGTTGCTATTGTGGGTCACTGCAACCCCCGTGTAATCGACGCTGTTAAGGCTCAGGCTGAAAAGCTGATCACTTGCCACGGCTCACATTACAACGAAGTAAGGGCGATGCTACTGGATCGGCTCGTAAGCATATCCCCCGCAAAGATGAATCGAGTCTTCCTAAGCAACAGCGGAGCAGAAGCGGTAGAAGCAGCCATAAAGATCGCCCGCAAATATTCACGCAGACCCGAAATAGTCGCCATGACAGGGAGCTATCACGGCAAGACCCTCGGCGCCCTCTCAGCAACATGGAGCCCACGCTACAGAGAACCTTTCCAACCACTTCTGCCTGAAGTGAAGTTCACACCCTTCGGAGACCCCGAGAAGGCAAGAGCAGCCGTCTCCAACAAGACCGCAGCGGTAATCGTCGAGGCCATTCAAGGTGAAACCGGCATAAAACCAGCCCCAGACGGATTCCTCCAAGAGCTAAGGGAAATCTGCGACAAAAACAACTCACTACTAATAATCGACGAAATCCAGACTGGCTTCGGCCGCACTGGCCGAATGTGGGCATCAGAACACTGGAAAGTTGACCCCGACATAATGTGCCTATCAAAAGCTATCGCCGGGGGTCTTCCTATGGGAGCAACCTTGGCAAGAGATGACGTTATGGCCTCTATGAGGACTGGAGATCACAGCAGCACCTTCGGAGGAAACCCTCTCTCCTGCGCGGCTGCTACAGCCGTTATAGACTACATCTTGGATGAGGGTCTTGTTGAGCGTGCCGCGAAGATGGGGGCGATCTTCAAGGATGGGTTGGAGCGGTTGGCTGAAAAGTACAGGGTGGCTCGTGAAGCTAGGGGGTTGGGGTTGATGCTGGCGTTGGAGATGCGTTTTGATATTCATGATATGCTTCTTAACGGTTTGAAGGAGCGGGTTGTTATCCTTTATTCGGGTAAGAATATTCTCCGCTTCCTGCCACCGCTGGTTATTACCGAGAAGCAGATCGTGCGGGTTCTAGAGGTTCTGGACAGGTTGATCAAGACCGAGGAGAAGACTAGATTCGAGAATTGATGTTGATATTCTGAATAAAAATGCTCTTGGAATTAATGGATATGGAAAGCTTTTTACTTATATCGCCACAGGTTGGGAAGTGGAAGTAGAAATGTCGAGTCTGGATAATAAAGACAGGAAGATACTTGATATTCTGAAGGAGAATGCTAGACGCTCCTTTGTAGACATAGCGAAGGCGGTGAACCTTTCCGAGCCGGCGGTCAGGCGTCGTATAAAGATCCTTGTAGAGGGGGGTGTGATTCGCCGTTTCACGATAGAGACTGAGGTTGGTCAGGGTGCTTCTGCGATTACTCTGATATCGGTAAGTCCATCTATACCTACAGCGGAGATATCTGGTAAATTGTTGGATATGGAGGGTGTGGATGTGGTTTATGAGATAACGGGTCAGTATGATATTGCTGTGATAGTTTCAGGTTCTAATATCGCAACTATAAACAAAAGTATCGACGATATACGTAGATTAGAGGGTGTAGGAAACACTAATACCGTTATAATTCTAAAAGCTTTACGTTAAATCATAACGATAATCGTTAAATATCCAGAACCAGCAAGCCTGATGCCATATAGAGAAAAAGGAGAGATCAACTTGGAGAAAGCCGAACAAGACCCAAACATCTTCGCCTACCAGTACAACAGCTCAAAGGGCTCGATACCCCCAGAAGTGAAGATACTGGACACGACGCTGCGTGAAGGTGAACAGGCCCCCGGAGTATCATTTACCTTACGCCAGAGGCTTCAGATAGCGTGGATGCTGGACTATTTCGGCGTGAACTA
>JARPAQ010000025.1 GCA_029460375.1 Nitrososphaerota archaeon
GAGATAGATGTACAGCATCCAGCGGCGAAGATGATGGTCGAAATATCCAAGGCCACAGATCAAGAAGTTGGAGACGGAACCACCTCCGCAGTCGTACTGGCCGGTGCACTGCTTGAACATGCGGAAGATCTTCTGGACAAAGATGTCCACGCCACAGTCATTGTTGATGGGTATAGAGAAGCTGAGGCGCAGGCTTTGAAGATTCTTGATAAGATAGCGATTAAGGTTGCGGCAGATGATGAGGCGATCCTTGTCAAGGTTGCCAAGACGAGTCTCCAGTCGAAGTTGGTGTCGGATGAAAGCGATGAGTTGGCGAAGATAGCTGTTGACGCCATTCTGACGGTGGCTGAAAAGAGAGCAGAAGGAATGTATGTTGATATAGATAACGTGAAGGTTGAGAAGAAACCCGGCGGCTCTCTCAAAGAGACAAGTCTAATTCGCGGCATAATTCTGGATAAAGAAGTAGTTCACGCAGGCATGCCAAAGAGGGTTGAAGACGCCAAGATAGCGCTGATAAACTCGGCCCTAGAGATAGAGAAGACGGAGATAAGTGCTGAAATACGGATAAGTGATCCGGCGCAGATGCAGTCGTTCATGGATGAGGAGAACCGTATGTTGAAGGGTATGGTGGACAAGATTTCTGATGTAGGCGCGAACGTCGTTATCTGCCAGAAGGGTATAGATGACATAGTCCAACATTACCTCGCCAAGAAAGGCATCCTTACCGTGCGTAGAGTGAAGCAGAGTGATATGGACAAACTGGCCAAGGCAGCAGGCGGACGAGTGGTGACAAACCTTGACGATCTGGCCGCTGACGATCTAGGTGGTGCAAAACTTGTGGAAGAACGCAAACTTGAAGAGGACAAATGGGTATTCATCGAAGGCTGTGAGAATCCTAAAGCGGTCTCTATCCTGATAAGAGGCGGTTCCCAACGGATAGTTGACGAGGCAGACCGTTCAGTTCACGACGCCCTTATGGTGGTGAAAGATGTTGTGGAGAAACCAGCTATAGTTGCAGGTGGAGGTGCACCTGAAGCTCACATAGCTCAGGAGCTTAGAAAATGGTCGAACACACTCAGCGGAAGGGAGCAGCTTGCAGTCCAGAAGTTCGCAGATGCAATCGAGTCGATTCCTCTCGCCTTGGCTGAAAATGCAGGTATGGATGCGATAGATACACAGGTAGAGCTCAGAGCCAAGCAGGGTGAAGGGAAGATCTGGTACGGCGTAGATGTACTAGCCGGAAAAGTTGGAGACCTATATGAAAAAGACATCATAGAGCCAGTGTCAGTGAAGGCGCAGATAATCAAGTCCGCAACCGAATCCGCCAGCATGATAATCAGAATAGATGACGTAATCGCTTCGGGTAAGATGAAGGCGCCCCCAGGTCCCCCTGGCGGTGAAGGCATGGGTGGTATGGGCGGTATGCCTGGTATGGGTGGAATGGGAGGTTTATAGCCTCTCCTGACCCATCTTTTTTATTAACAGCCTTTGTGATTTATCAAAACTTTATTGCCATTTTATAGGTATCTACTTTTTCCTAGTCTTCATCGGAGCATCATGGTTTAGGCAGCTCTCGAGTGCTTTAGGATCACTATGAATCGAAACAGTTTTAGATATCATCAATATTATTATCGAGATAGTGGGTGTAGGATTTGAGGGCTTTTGCTTTACTATTCATTTTTATCTGTTCCTCGTTGCTAGTTTCTTCACTTTTTTTGCCGTTTTCTCTTGAGCAGGAGCAGGAATTTGTTATGGTAAAAGAGGTTAATCCTCTTCTTGTTCAGGATGACTTTTCGAAAGAACCGGGTTCGGACTGGATATTTCTCAACGCGGCCTACTGGGATTCCGGGTCAGAACATATCGTCCTCACGGAGCCGGGCTCGGATCTGGTTGGGGTGATGTGGCTGAAGAAGAATGTAACTTCACCTTTCACCGCAGAGTTTCGCTACAAGGTTGGTGGAGGTAGCGGTGCAGACGGCTTCGTCTTTATGTTCTATAAAGACTGGGATTACGAGCCGGGGATAGGTGGTTTTCTCGGCTTTCATTGTAGAGAAGTTGAGAAACCCTGTCCAAGAGACGAGGGGCCAGGCTATGGCTTAGAGTTCGACAACTACTTTAACAGTAAGGAGGAGTACGGGGATGTTTACGGCGAGGGAGATCCTTCACCAAACCATATTGCGCTACTCAAGGATTTTATCGGCAACCACTTAGCCTACGTAAATGATTCAAGAACTGAAGATGACCTCTGGCATCATGTCAAGCTGACCGTGCAGGAAGAAGTTATTACTATTCTCATCGATGGGGAGGCGACATTGACATGGTCAGGGTCTGTCGATAGATCACATGGCCACTTGGGTTTCGGCTCGGGAATATGGGGATACGACCACCGGCACATAATTGACGACTTCAAACTATACGGCAACACAATCACAGTCACGGGGCTACAGCCGGGATGGACGGTTGAGTTGCTCAGCGACGTCGAACTTTTGGGAAAGGCAGTAGTTCCACCGGGTGATGTAGAGGCTGTCCTTGATGTTTCAGAACTTGATATGCCGCTGAAAGGGTACTTCAAAGTGTATAAGGAGAGCATAATAGTATTTGAATCTCCAACTTTTGATGAAATATGGGGTGGAGATTCTTGGTCACTTCGCACCGCGACTCCTGAGCAGCCATCTTTAAAATTGATAGGAAACCAATGGGA
>JARPAQ010000163.1 GCA_029460375.1 Nitrososphaerota archaeon
GGAAGCTCTCTCTCCGTCAATATAGCTTTTTTAAGTTCAGTCAGCTCATTAAGAGTAGGTAGAACACCGTAAAGAAGTAGGTATGCGACCTCCTCAAAATTTGAGTGTTTTGCGAGATCTCTTATGTTGTACCCCCTATACTCAAGCTCACCTTTTTTACCGTTTACCAAGGCGATCTTTGTATCTGCTACAGGTATGCCTCTGAGACCGATATTCTTCGTATCTATCACCACATTTTTGCCAGACTTGGTCTTCTCAGTCATACATAATCTTAGAAGTTGCTCTCCCATTTGAATATTTTTACAGTGTTTATCGAACCTATCACTGTACTGTTTGATGGGTAACCTTTAACTTGACTCGATCTGATATGGTATTTCTCGGTGTTTCTATTTGAAGGCTGTTGTGTTTCACGAGTATGGTGGAATTGATAAGCTGAAGTATGAAGAAGCCCCTGATCCGAAGCTTCAGCTTGGAGATGTTCTGGTTCGAGTTAAGGCTGCTGCGCTGAATCATATTGACATCTGGGGGAGGATGGGCGGCGTGCCTCTGCCTCATATTTCAGGTAGTGATATAGCTGGCGAAGTTGTTGAGCTGGGTGGAGGAGTAACCGAGTTTGACATAGGCGCGAAGGTTGTCGTCTTCCCTGCAACTAGCTGCGGTAAGTGTGAATCTTGTCTTCTGGATAGACCCACTCAGTGTAAACATCGTCAGCTGATAGGTTACCAGATCGACGGCGGATACGCTGAATATGTGAAAGTCTCAGCTGAAAACCTGTTTTCTATCCCTTCAAACCTTAGCTTCGAGGAGGCTGCTGCGCTTCCTTTGGCGGGCTCTACAGCGTGGCATATGCTTGTCAGTAAGGGTAGAGTGGATCCAACATCTATTGTGCTTATTCACGGAGCTGGTAGCGGTGTAAGTACATATGCTATTCAGTTGACGAAGGTTTTTGGCGCGAAGGTAATAGCGACCACCAGTTCGGAGGAGAAGATTGCGAAGGCTTTGAATCTAGGTGCGGATCACGTGGTAAACTATCGGGAAAAAGATGTTGTGGAAGAGGTGAAGAAGCTTACTGATGGTAGAGGGGTGGATATAGTGATAGATCATGTTGGTGCTGCTACCTTTGACACAAGCTTGAAGTCTCTGAGAAGAGGTGGGAAACTGGTGTCTGCAGGTGTAACAACTGGGAAGAGTATAAACCTCGATATACAGTACCTTTATCGTAATGAGTTGATCATTGACGGTTCTTACTTATTCACGATCGGTGGATTCTACCAGATCTTGAAGATGGCTGAAGAAGGTAGATTGAAACCCGTAATCTCGAAAGTCTTTCCTCTGAAGGACGCAGCTAAAGCTCAACGCGTTATGGAGGAGGCTACGCATTTCGGTAAACTTGTCCTGAAGGTGTAACAAGACTTTAGATATCTTTGAGTTTATTTTGCTTCCATAAGTACGGAGTAGAAGTATACCTTCTCTCCTGAAACATCCATTGTGAACACGTCTTCTTTCAACTCAAGTATCTTGAACCCAGCTGAGAAGTGTCTCCGGATATCCTTCTCTGTAAAATGATTCCACGCATCTCCGTTCCTCCAGCTGAAGCACGACATAAAGTATTTGCCGTTCCACTTAAGTACGCGGTGAACGCCTTCGATGAACTTCTCTCTATGCTCAGGCTTGATACTGTGGAAGCATCCTCGGTCAAAGACAAAAGTGAAGAAGTCATCGGGATAATTCAGTTCAGCAGCGTTCCCCAGAGTCAGTTTACATGCTGCCTTTTCGCTTTTGCATCTTTTTTGGGCGATGCTGACCGCTGTGGGTGAGATATCTATGCCGTACACTTCGAACTGGTGTTTAGCCAGATAGATAGTCTGTGTCCCTAACCCGGAGCAGATGTCCAGTACTCTGCCTTTGTCGATTATGCCTCTTTCGATAAGTTCTACTAGGTTTTTGTCAGGCTTGCCAGTTTCCCAGGGTAGTTTGTTGGGAGCGTGTTCTCTGTAGAAGGTGTCCCACGCTTCTTTCTCCTCCGAATCGCTCTTAATAGCCTACACATGATGATTATGTGAGCATTGTTAATTATGGTTTCTGGTAGATAACAATTTGTAGGGTTAGGAAGTCTGTGAATAGTTTTAAGGTTAGAAAACTATTATTTATACAGATTGAAGAGAAGTACCAGAACTATAACCTTACGAATCGACACCGCGCTGGAAGAGGTGTTAAGCCGCGACGCGAAAGAAAAGGGTCTTACAATCAACTCCCTAACTAACCAGATATTCAAGAAATATTCTGAATGGGACAGATACTCAACCGGCTTATGCATGATGCCTATAAGCCGAGACATCCTGCAGATAATTTTTGACCAACTCTCTGAAGAAGAGGCGAGCATTGTAGGTGAAAAAGCGGGACGATTTATCCTTCATGAACTCACCTCCTTCCTCTTCGGAGGCTTCAGCAGACAGCGCCTAGTTCAGTTCCTGAAATTATGGTTCTCCAGATTCGCAAGCCTCGAGCATAAGACATCTGACACTACCCATCTGTTCGTAGTTCACCACGACATCAACATGAACTTTTCTAAATTCTTAGATTCCCTCCTGAAGACTACCTTAAAAGAAGCAGGATGCAAGGATATCAATATCAGCCCATCACCAAACTCCATAACCCTATCATTCAACATACTGAATTGAAGCACCACTTGCAAAAGACCGCGATTATTTGCAAGTGAAACCTACAAGTTATCTTATCCCATTTGACTATCTACATTATAGGTAGAAGAATATGACCTACATAGATGTACATACAAGCGGCTTGAAAGGGTTGACTGAGGAGCAGTTCATGGACAGGGCTAGGAAAACTGAATCAGAGTACAAAGCTCGCGATGTAGAGCTACGCGAATTATTCTTCAACTTGGACGAAGGAAAGTCCTTCTGCATCTGCGAAGCGTCAAGTCCAGAACCCATAAGAGAAGCTCACGAGAGTGCGGGTCTACCCATACCGGATGAAGTAATACCTGTCAAGAGCATCGACTGAACATAACCTGCTCCTCAGCACCCCCCCCCCATTTTTATTTTTCAAACTGCTACAGATTGCAATATTTTTCACTGATCTAACCATATTCCTAGATATCCTTATATATGAATAGGCAGCCGTCTTTAATTACAAAGGGGGCTAATGAATCGATTCGACAATCGAAGTTTTGGACACGACCCTGCGTGACGGCGCCCAAGCTCTAGGCGTAACCTTCTCCCTGCAAGATAAGTTAAGCATAGCCGAAAGGCTAGATCGACTTGGGTTTGACTATATTGAAGGAGGTTACCCCGGCTCCAACCCGAAAGACACTGAGTTCTTCAAGGCAGTCACCGATCTGAAGCTGAGCCAGTCGCAGATAGTTCCCTTTGGCAGCACTCGTAGAAAAGGCGTCAAA
>JARPAQ010000164.1 GCA_029460375.1 Nitrososphaerota archaeon
GAACAGACCCATTGTCACACCGCGTCACAATGGGTTCTCCACCCCGAGGGTGCCTCACTTCATCCAGATCTGGACAGACTCTCCTAATCGCCGATTCTTCTGAAGATAAGAAGGAGACCCCCTTCCTCTTCGCAGCTGTAAAGGGGCGCAGCTTGATTCTATCCGTCAACCCCACCATTAAACCATGGTTAGCGAATATAATGGTGAAAGGCCCATTCATAAGTAGACCACTGTATGTCATACGAAGAAGGCGGTAAAGGTTCTTTTCACGAGGAGGTAATGCATCGATATTCCTCCATAATGGTGGTGCAAATATCTTTGCCACTATGTCTATGGGCAGGTGATGCTTCCTCATCAATAGATCAAGCGCGAATACGAAGATTTCTGTATCAGTCTGGAACGTGCACTTATACCCCTGCATTTCGAGGAAACGTCTGTTTGTTCCGTAAGAGGATATTTCTCCGTTATGAACTATAGAGGAGTCTAGGAGAGAAAAGGGATGTGCTCCACCCCACCAGCCGGGGGAGTTGGTCGGGAATCGACCGTGAGCTATCCACATGTATCCTCTGTACTCGTCTAGACGGAAGAAATCCGCTATTTCTTGCGGCCAACCCACTCCTTTGAATACCCCCATGTTTTTGCCGCTGGAAAATACGCATACTCCTCTGCCTGAAGTGTTGAGTTCTAAACATCTCTGAACCAGATAATCAGATTCTCCGATTCCGTGGAGTATATCGTTGTCGATGTTGACAAAGTATCGCCACATAATCGGTGCTTTTGTCCTGAATCTGTTCTGATCCGTCGGTATCTCTTCTTCATGTATCACTTGGAGGTTTGAGTTTATGAATCTTGAGCCCCAGTTTAGAGCTTCTTTATCGTCGTACATGACGTGGAGGGCATAATTCTTATGATACTTGGGGTAGATACCGTAAATGGCGAATCCTGAGCCTAAGCCGTTAGTCCGCTCATTCATATTTGTCATAGCTTCTATGATGTTGTGGCCGCTGAGGGGCGTTCCTTGCTGATCTATCATTCCGAATACTGAGCAGGCGTCGATCACTTTGTCGTCTCCGTATGGATTGTTACGCTTCTGTACGCTTCGTAACGCATTGTACGTTGGATGCTCAACGGTCTCCATCATTCTTTAGGTCACATCTATATCGTAAATGCTATGTATATATACTTTATGCGATTAAAATGGCATAAATATGTCAAGTGGTAAGAGTTGTTGTTAATGCCGCGAGCAAAATCTATACAAGCCTACTCACTACTAACAAGTATACTTGCAGAATTACCACTACAGATTCAACAAGTACATCTACATGAAAACGAACTCTCAGGAGACACTGCTCAGCACCCTAACTACACAGTATGAATTTACTCGTCGGATTTGGCTAAAGCTGATTTACAGCAGTTCCAGGTACCGCTTTATCTCCCAGTCTGTAACTTGGATTTTATACTCGTCCCACTCAGCCTTCTTCGCCTTCAGATATGCTTCATAAGTATGTTTACCCAGAGTGGCCCTAACTATTTCGCTGTTTTCCATAGCCGTAATCGCCTCGCTGAGTGAGCTTGGAAGAGTATCGATATAGAGTTCCTTTAGCTTCGCATCATCGAACTCATACACATCCTCTTCTACAGATGACGGTGGCTGAAGATTCTTCTTTATCCCGTCCAGACCGGCTATAAGCATAACAGCGAAAGAGAGATAGGGGTTACAGCTCGGATCAGGACACCTTAGCTCCGCCCTCACTGATTTTTCTCTACCTTCAGAATAGGCAGGTACCCTTATCAGCGCAGATCTGTTCTTGCGCGCCCAAGATATGTAGACAGGTGCTTCATAACCAGGAACTAGACGTTTATACGAATTGACTGTTGGAGCAAGAATCCCTATCATCTCCTTCACATGCGTAAGTTGACCGGCGATGAAGTTCTTAGCAACCTTCGACAACTTATATTCGTCGTCAGGGTCGAAGAATGCGTTCTTACCGTCCTCGGTGAATAAACTCTGATGAGTATGCATACCTGAACCGTTCATTCCAAATACAGGCTTAGGCATAAAGGTCGCATACAGATCATTTTGTTGAGCTATGGCTTTGACTGTGTGTTTAAGTGTCATCGCGTTGTCGGCAGTCTTCAAAGCATCATCATATCGAAAGTCGATTTCATGCTGTCCGAAAGCCACTTCGTGATGGCTCATTTCTACAGTAAGACCAAATTCGCCCAACGCATCGATTATGTCCGATCTTACACGGGAAGCCTTATCACGTGGTGAGAAGTCGAAGTAGGAGCCGACATCGTGCGGAACAGGGGTTGTAGTTGGCCCATTCTCGGGTCGGAATAGAAAGAACTCTAGCTCAGGCCCTGTGTTAAATACGAAACCCATATCTGAAGCCGCTTTTAACGCCCTCTTCAAAATCTCACGTGGGTCTCCTTCGAACGGCTTGCCGTCAGGAGCATATACATCACATATGACTCGAGCAACCCCCTTTTCCCATGGAATTACCGCGAAAGTAGACGGATCTGGGAGTAGATACATGTCTGATTCGAATATACGTGCAAAACCTTGGATCGACGAACCGTCGAACCATGTCCCTCTGTTGAGGGAGTCTTCGAGCTGTTCTGATGGTATTGTGGTAGATTTCAAGCCCCCATGTATATCTGTGAACTGAAGGTTGACGAAGGATACGCCGCGTTCTTGAACATCCGCCAGAACGTTTTCCTTAAGTTTGTCAGTCAATCTTGGTCACGCCTCCATCTTTGGGGGTTTGAGGTTCTTTAATCTTGCAATCTTTTGTTGGATGCATTTCCACCATACGATGCCTCCGTAAATGGACATATATATGCTTTTTCAATCTTTTTACCGACATATGCCTAGATGCATCTGATAAAATGGATGTATGTTCAATCCATCTGCCAAAACCAATCCTGCCGTAACACAATAGGAAATAACTATTATAGGAGGCGCCCATATAAACACATGACAACTCTTGGACGTATTCGAATCCGTTGTGAAAAGATTGGAAGTCAAGAGCTACCTAGACAAGCCCGTACCGATGAACATCGTCAGAGAGATCCTGGAAGCAGGTAGGTTATCGCCAAGCGCTATGAATCTGCAGCCCTGGAGATTTATAGTTGTCAAAGACAAGGAGACGCTCAAGAAAATTGGCGCACTCAGTCCCTCAGGGCCATACATAGCCGACGCAGCATTCGCCATAGCAATAGTCGCCGAACCGGAAAGCAGGTGGTATCAGATAGATACAGCTAGGGCGGCGCAGAATATGATGCTGGTAGCGTGGAATAGAGGTGTAGGTTCACGCTGGGTGGGTAGTATCAAGCGAGACGAGGTTAAGAAGCTCTTGGCCATACCGGCTGAGATGCATCTGGTAACTGTTTTACCCTTCGGCTATCCGAAGAAGCCTAGGAGAGGAACGAAGAAGAATAGGAAACCACTATCAGAAATAGCTCACTTAGAAAGATATGGGCAAATATTCTTCCATTAAAGTAGTAAGAAACATAGAAGCTGAAGTTTTGGTAAACTCCTTATTTCGAACTTGTGACCAAATAAGCATTTTTGGAAGCGATTACACAAAGCACTTAGAGCATTCTGAGCCTTGCTTGACTTATTTTATCTATCCATTACTGACAAATCTTATTTTTTTATTTCTAAATCGATCCTTCCTTGAGAATCAATGGTGAATGGCCGCCATCTTTCGTCGAGAGGCGCTCCTCTTGAACTGTGAACATGTAGGGCTCTGATTACTTCGCCGTTCTCAGCCTCTTCTCTCTTAAGAATCAGATTTATGTCTCCGAGATAACGAACAGTATTGTAGAAGGACTGTGTATGAATTCCTTCTATATAGGTGATGAAGCTATGAGATGCGCCTCCCCGAAGTTTAGCTGTAATAATCTGGATCGTTTTTAATAGCGACAATTCATTATTATGGATAACGAGGGTTGAGAGCGGATCGATAAGGACACACTCCACTTCTTGCTCTAAAGCTGCGGACAAGGTGAGACTGAAATCAGATAGATTCGATGCATTAAATGCGAGATTCGTATTAGACTTTAACCCAACGGTGTGGCTATAACCATCTACAATTATCAAGAGATCGTCAAGTGTTGAACTATCAATATCTGTTAACTCGCTCATTTTCAAGCGAATTTGTTCTGGATGCTGATCTAATACAACAAAGACCACAGGTTGCCGCTTATTGAGAACCTGAGCCACATAATTATAGGTAATTGCACTCTTCCCTGAACCAGGCGGCCCGATGACGTTTACGACTATGTTCCTTAAATTATCAAGATGAAGCATATCTTCAAGAAACTTCAACGCCTAACAAGCTGTGATATAAGATATAATCATTATTTCGTTCTTCGAAACTAAGCTGCCTTAAGAATAGATGCGCACTGCCAGTTTAATTAGTGATATTTGAAAAGGCGAGGGAAGACATATTAGAAAGAAGAGCCTGAATAGGGAGGATTCTGCCGGCTATTCGGTTACAGGTTCGCTATCTTTGATAATAGATTCTGGTATGCTTCAGGGTCTATCTCTCTGGTTCGGCCGTTGTCTACGTCCAGTATGTTGATACTCTGAAGGTTAGCTACTCTTATCTGCTCCGCCGTTATAGGCGGTTTAGAATAGTACAGGTCGCATAATTGTTTGATCTCTTTAACTTCTTCATCGCTTCTGTAGCGTGGGGGTCTGCTGAAGATCTGAGGGATCTGAAGAATGTTGTAGGCGGGGGTTGCTAGGCCGAATTTGTTGGCGTAGGAGCTGTATCTAGCTATCTTGCTGGAGATTCTTGCTTTATTGTAGGTATATGGGTCAAGAGCATGGTTAGGCGGAGTGTAACCTGTCTCCACCTCCACTATAAGCACACCTTCTCCTTTTACAGCATAAATGTCGCATATCAAGCCGGAGTCTAGAACATACTCCACATCTACATTATACTCCCTCAGGATAAGAGGCTTCGAACAGATAAGCTCCATTACAGAATGATTTATCTTGACCAGCCTACGGCGATACAACTCTACAAGCCGTTCACCTAGCGCATAGAGACTACGTTTAACTTCCACATCTACATCAACACATATCTTCTTCAACAGATCCTGTATATCCGCTTCAAACTGACTGTATCTAACATCCTCAGAACCACCTGCCAAAGCCTACCAAACACCTTTTATGTCAGTAAGTAGATAAGTTAATCGAGGCTGGGAGCAAGCTCAAGTCAACTGAAAGAACAGGAGCCCCTAGAAATCAAAGCGGTTTCAGAAAACCTGTCGAAAGACAGGCCGACTGAGCTAGCCAAGATAACTGGAAGGTAACTAAGTAATTCAGAAGGCTAGGCTTAGACCAGCCGTTTTTTTGAGCCAACATATTAGCGATTCTAGGAAAGTCTCCACATGATATCTTATACTGGAAAAGGTCTTCTGTTTTCTGCAGTTCAGTTAGGAGGCATCGGTGTGTTGGTGGGCGGTGGATAATTGCCGCCGGAGTACATGTTGTCAATTGTGTTCCTGATGTCGATTGGATGGGCGTCATCTCGAACCATCGACCAGACCGTAGTGGCCTCGTCTATGCATGTTCCGCAGCCTGCTGCGTGCTGAGTGAACTGTCCAGCGTCGTCGTAGAAGCAGTCCCGGAGGTGTCTATGGTCGTACGGTAAGTGCGACATATCGACGCAGCCGCAGTAGCAGGGTATGTATTCGAAGAGGGTTTGTAGTCTTACTGCTGCTACGTATGATTCTGTCACAGCTGTAGTTCTGTAAGCGTAGTTGGGAAGTTCTATCCCTCCAGTATCTACGTTGGCTCGTGAGGTTGCTACCCAGATGGCTAGAGCGCCAACTCCAACTATTACTACCAAGAACACGACGCCTAAAGCGGTATTTCCTTTCTCTTTCTTCTTATTTTTAATGGTTCGTTTTCGACTTATCTTCGGCATGCTCTAAACCTCTACTGCATAGCTCCAGGTGTTAATCCATGTTACCGTAATTACTGATATAAAATTCTTTTATGTTACATATGTAAGATCGTCTGTTGTTCATATCAAGGCTCAACCTTGCTGCCTATACTCTGAGATAAATTCGCGAGTAATGCTGAGTGAATCCTCCAGAGAAACCTCGTTAATTAGAAGATAGAAGAGCCTATTCTCTTCAACCCAGAATACATCCACCTTGCCTTCACCCAGACTAGCATACACCTGCACCCCGTTCAAAGAATGGTTCTTGGGTGTATACCCAAACTCTGGCTGCCGTTCCATCGCATCCACCATTCTACCGATATTAGCCTCCGCATCTTCCTCACTTATGAAACTCGCCACCCAGAGGGACAAGCGTTTACTCAACGGGTTCATATACACCGCTATAGTAGCATCTTCTATATCTTCAACAGAACCCACATGAAGAGTTTTAGTGCTTTCCAAGGCTTCGCGACCTTCAACCGAGGATACAAGTTTGAATTCACCTATTGTCTCCGGCACCGTTATCGTACCCTCTATTGGCTCCGTGTTATACCTAAAGTATACAGCCGAGGATGCTATTAGAATAAAAACTGCCAGAGCTATAACGAAATACAACCTTTCGCTCTTTAAGGCAACCATCCCGCGCATTAGCTTACTGCGTTCACTATATAGACTAAACCCATATCACTAACTAAGTGCATAAACAGCTTCATCTAAACCAGAAGAAATATATGTAGGGTCTGTTGAGCTGCCAAAGGCTTAAATATGCTATGCTTTGGTAGCTTGC
>JARPAQ010000165.1 GCA_029460375.1 Nitrososphaerota archaeon
CGCCGCCTCCGTAGAAATCATTTCATCTCTCTGGCCTAAAAATTCTGAAAGACTGTAATAGGGAGTTACAGCAGGATTACTTCTTTATCTGTGATTTTATGTATCTATTCTGCTGAGAGTCGATAATCTCCATATCGTAAAGGAGGTCGGTCAGCTCCAACATATCGGTGATGGTGTTCAATCTTACCCCCTTCTCCGCAAGCATTTCTCTACCACCCTCCATTCTGTCTATCAGGACGACTGCTTGATCCACTTCTCCACCTTCGCTCCTTATCACATCGATCGTCTTTATCAGAGATATGCCAGTCGTTATCAGATCGTCTAGCACCACAACGTTACACCCGGGTTGCAGCACCCCTTCGATCTTCTTCGCAGTTCCATATGTCTTCTTCTCTTCCCTGACGTAGATCAAAGGTTTCTTCATACTGTAAGCTACTGCTGTGGCGTAGGTCAAGCCTGAAGTAGGTACTCCTCCTACTGCGCCGACCTTATCTAACCCTATGAGGTTCTTTATGGCGCCTATGTAGGCGGCCACGATCTTACCGAACACATCTGGGAAGCTGGGGACTATCCTAAGATCTATGTAGTAAGGGCTGAGCTTACCGCTTGACAGAGTGAACGTTCCGAACTGTATCGCACTCATTTTGACAAGTATTCGTCCAAGATCTCGAACCAGCATCATCCTTTCCTCTTCCCACTTCAAGATTAACTCCTCCTCAAACCATATCAGATTAGAAGCGTCATTATTAATCATTCCTAGCGCAGAATGTGATAAATTAAATATCAAGGCTTGCAAGGTGTCTACGACCCTGTATGCCAGAGATATGGCTACCGTATGGCTCTGTAGAAGTTGCTGTGAATTTAAAGGCTGAAAATCTCGCCGAACAGATTGAGCCGAAGCATTCCTTCATAAGCGAAGACTCGATCTTGGAAACACTTAGAAAGATAGAAGCGGAAGGCCGAACCTGCATCTTCTCACCCAAGCCCAGCAAAGCCTCAATAGACATAATGGATCGGTTGATAAAGGAACTGACAAGCCGAGGCTTGGAACCTACTGATATAACAGTCTCAACAAACAGACGTTACGTAGCGGCTATTAGAAAACTCATCGGAGAAAAGCAGATCAACATCTCCGAAATAGAGGCGCCGACTGAAACTTTGGGGAAGATTGACGGTAAAGAGGTGAAGATACCTAAGACACTGAACGACAGTAAGACTAGGGTTGTGATTACAGACGCCGCGTTTGATCCTCTGTTCGGCTTCTCCGGTGGCCCTACTACTCTTATCAGGCATCTTGGAGGTAACCTCATGGCAGAAGCGTTCAGAAGACGCAAGAACGATGCCCCCTCTCCGGGTGTTGAATCTGATCCAGCTGTATTCGCGTATGAAGTGGCCAGGCTGTTAGATGACGCAGTCTCTATCGAGGTTACGGCTTTTGGAGATGGTATTTCTAGTCTTTATGCAGGTGGTCTGGTTGATGCTCACAAAGCTGCCTCAAAACATCTCTCCGATACTTCTCAGATCTCCATTGCAGATGATATGCGTGCTGTTATAGTGAGCGCCGGTGGTTTTGAGCGGGATGCTACGTTGGCGGATGGCCTGAAGGCTGTCTGGAATGTTACAGCCGAGTTGAGGGATAAAGGGTTTTTGACGCTTGTCGCAGAATGCTCAGGTGGTCTGGGTTCAGATGCGCTCAGAATGTATACTTCAGGTCGTCTTGACGTAGAGGATCTTGTACGACGTGGAGAATATGTGGATGGGCTGGAGGATCTGGTTTACATCAAGACAGCTCTTCACAGATCTACTCCTATACTGGTCTCAACTCTCCCGAACTATTACATCGAGATGAAGATGGGTTTCCACGCCTGCCGAAAGGCTGGCGATGCTCTATCATACATCCTGAGTAGCTTAGGCGCTAAGACGAAGGTGTATATTCTGCCACACGGTTCAGTTACGCTGCTCTCGAAGAGATGAAGTTTAGACTGTACTCGTGCTTAGAAGCCGAGGACGAAGAACGGGTTATCCACAATCGTGAAGAAGTATAGCCCTGTGGCTAAGACCGCCACCCCTCCAAAGATCAATCTGCGATGTATCGATAGCTTTGAAACATCGTCCAAAGGTCGCGCTTCAGGTGTCTGCAGAGATAGCACCAGCACAAATAGAGCCATAATTGTGAAACCGAGCACGAAGAGAACTATTATGCTCAAGTATGTAGCAATCTTATGCAGCCTCCTAGAAAGCACCGCCGCGGCAATATGTCCCCCATCCAACTGCCAAGCAGGCATAAGATTCAGGAACGTTATGAGGAACCCAAGTGTAGCTGCAAAAGTCAACGGAGAGAGTATTATCACATAACCTTCCGGTTGACTAGCGAACATTGACAGAACGGTCTCCGTAAACACATCGACCGTGACACTCTGCGCACCCGATGCTGCAGCTATACTGACAGGGATGCTGACAGCGGTGAGCGCCCCCCCTACCCCTACTAAAAGAGTAACTGCAAGCCCGGCAAGCGGCCCAGATAACCCTAGATCGAAGAGCGAGTCCTTGTTTACAGGCGGGTCTCGTGTCGATATGAAGGCTCCGAAGGTGGGTAGGATTGTAGGTATCCCTGGTATGAAGTGTGGCAGTGAAGCCCGCATACCGTGCATAGCCGCAGCTATCTTGTGGCTCAACTCGTGCATACCGATTATTCCCATGATGCCCGCGATGTAAAGTAGCACTGTCACAGTGGGGTCGTAGCCGGGTATTGCGGGGGTTCTGAAGTATCCATCGATACTTACCGTTGTGACTGTTGCAGCGAAAAGTATGAAGGGGACTAGGGCGGTCTTCTTCTCTTTGTGCTCAACCTCTCCCACCTTGAGGACAATTTCACTACCGTCCCTTCTTAATAGAGCGAGGTATCCATAAGGCTTCAATCTTCTGATCAGCGTCTCGAAATCTTTTTTCAAAGAATTAGTTTCAGTTACTACGAATTCGATGGAACCATCTTCTCTGAGCCGTTCATCCGTCACGGTGAAGATTGTTCGGATAGTTTC
>JARPAQ010000166.1 GCA_029460375.1 Nitrososphaerota archaeon
CCACCACCTTGTCTTCATGTACATCCATAATTCTGAAGATGCATCCTTCATGCAGCCTCTCGTCGATTATAAGCCCAGCTGTGCTGAATGGGTCTGCAAATATTCTGTAGAGGGGGAGGTTCCAAGCACCCGGCTCCGTCTTGTCAGCCATGAATACTACTATTGGCTCAGCTTGCCGTTCTTCGAACTCTGCTTCTGCTACTCCTGGCCCCATTCCCTTTAGGTTTCCTGAAAAGGCTGTTGCTAGAAGATCTTGTCCTGCTCCGTAAAGTTTGAGTTTCTTGGAGACGTTTTCTGTAACATGTAGAAAGATGTCCCAAGCTAGTTTGTGGATCTCATCGTTGCCACTTCCTTTCAGATGGGTCATAATAAACTCAAGGTCATCCCCTACATGGGTGACATGAAAGTCTTTCAGCAACCCTGAGTCTTTCGCTTCTTGGAGTTTCTTGGATGCTTCCTCCATCTGCTCCGGGATTACTGTGTGGTGGCCTACTAAGCTACCTATATCTGCCTTTATCACGGATAGAGTTATCTTCAAACATTAATTCCTCCTAGGCTGATGTGCTATCTTCTTTTAAGATAAATGTTGTTAAACAAGATCTTACGCTACTTCTTCGTCCTCATCTTGTTCTTCATCATCCTCTAAATCTTCAAGATCGTCCAGGTCTTCCTCTGAATCAAAGTCATCTTCATTGGACATTAAACCGAACATATGGGCATCCTTCCATTTAATTTGGGTTAAAAACGTTTTCGGTTCTATTAAATCCCAAAGTTTAACGAATAGTCTAAATAGCACAGATGAAATATTACAGCCAGACTTGCTTTCATTAAACTGTGACACAGACACTCTAGCAGATGTAGCGAACATCGTCAAGAAGGGGGGAATAATCATATACCCAACAGATACCCTTTACGGAATAGGATGCAACCCCTACGATAAAGAAGCAGTTAACAAGATATTCCGCCTTAAAAAGAGAAGTTACAGACCGTTACCTATTCTATGCTCCGACATAAAGCATGCGGAAGAGCTGGTACACCTAGGAAATATGGGTAGAATGCTCGCTTCAAGGTTCTGGCCAGGCAGTCTCACAATAGTTGCAAAGATCGCTGCAAATAATCTTCCTAAAGAACTGACCGGAGGGTCAGAAGGTTTAGGCGTACGTATACCAGACCACAGGGGGGCGTTGAAGATAATATCCTTATGTGGTGGCTACCTTGTAGGCACGAGTGCAAATATCTCTGGGAGCGAGACACCTGATACGCCTGAAGGGATAATGAATATATTTGATGAAGAATTCGATGTTTTAATATATGGCGGTAGCAAGCCTTCGGGCACTCAGTCGACTGTTGTAGATATGGTTGGTGACTCTGTTAGGATAATTCGTGAAGGTGCTGTACTGTCGGAGGAGTTGCTGCAGATAATTTAGAGAGATGGTCATAAGTGGTTGCTAAGAATACTTTCATACTTACAACGCATAGAGGTGCTGAAAACTCAGCTAATTCTGAGATCTATTTGCTTCTGACTGAGTTTGGGGATAGCAAGGCGAAGATAACTAAAACGAACGTTTCAGGTATATTGATGGTGGAGACTGTGCTTTCACATCAGGATGTTATTGAGATGTTGAGGAAGATGATAAAGTTTGACCCGTGGAGAACCCGCTCTATGCTGCGGCTGATCCCTGCTGAGGTTATGGTTGATGCAGATCTGAATCAGATAGTTGAAGCTGTGCAACCTATGCTTGAAAGGATAGGGGAAGAGGAGTCGTTCCGAATAACTATCGAAAAGAGGCATTCTACAGTATCGAGAAACGACATAATTGAGGCTGTAGCTGAGAAGACTGATCGAAAAGTTGATCTAAAGAACCCGGACTGGATAATCCTGATAGAAGTTATCGGAAGTAAAGCAGGAGTTTCGGTGGTTAGACCATCTCAGATACTGAGCGTAGTTAAAGCTAAACGTGGAGACACACCGTAGAATAGGATCAACGCTTACCTGAGAGGGCTACAGCGGCCTTTTCAGCAAGAATAGCTCCTAACTGCCCGTTCTTCAGAAGGATAGATTGTAAAGCCAACTCATCTATGCCATGATATCTTCTGAGAAACCTCTCCTTATCGGGAGCTGGCTGTAGGAGATTGTTCGAGACATTCCTCCGCCTACTAAGTGTCTTTACAGATCGTTGAAGGGGTTCTTTATGTCCAATCGCCACAAATATTACGTCGCGGACACCTTTTTTGATACCGGCCGTCTCCAGAGCGTAGGTAAGCCTCGAATCGCAGGTTATGCGTAGAAGTATATCCAAGTCAAACTTCACCTTTGAAACACTCCTCTTATCAGCTGTCCACGCCTGCCGCACCACCGCCCAAAGGTGATCAATATCCGCTACATACATGGCATCAAGAGCCTGTAACACGACTTTAGGTGTCTCCGCTCTCAATTCTTCAATAAATGATTTGGGATCCTCTACCTTAACTCCGCGTACCGGTACTGCCGCTGCTTTGATATCTTTCTCTAGATCTATGTAATGCATACTGGGATGAGTTCAGCCTCCGTGAGTTATCGGTATCAAGGTGACTTCATCCCCCGATTCTAGTACAGTTCTATCGATTTCACTGTAGAGCGCAGCTCCGTTTACGGCTATGATGACACTTGAGAGAATCTTGGAGTAGTCTTCCTCCTTTTCGTCCAGCTTGTATATGGTTTTAATGAAGTCGGTCAAAGCAATAGATCTCTTATCTAACGTAAATGATGAGCTACCAAGCATCTTTCCGATGCTTCCGAGAGCTTTGACCTTGATCATACGGACACAACTGATGGAGATTATGCCGATTATTAAAGATAAAGATACCGTATTTACGCTGTTTATTTTATCATTTTCAGCCGATTGGTGCCGGCGTACAGGGCGCCTACTCTTTTTTTTAGAATATTGTTGATTGTCTATGGATGACGGGCCCGCTGGGGCCTAACCCCTCTTAGGGTTCGAACACGGTTTTTTTAGAACCACTTTCCCGTTTGGTAGAACACCTATGAATGTCCAATCTTGCTTGATTAGCGTTTCTGCTTCTTGTGTGTTGACTACTCTTTGCCTTGGTTGGTGTTCCCGCTGATATTTGTTATCAGCTCTAGGACCTGCTCCAAGGTTTCTGACAAAATTCTTACTCTTCTTTTTAGGTAGTCTTACAGGTCTTTTAAGGAGAAGTATACGCTAGATAGGGCTGCAGAGGCAAGTGATATTACGGCGAATCCTGTTGCTGTTTTCCATTCTTCGCCATTCCATACGCCTTGTATAATATCTGGCAGTTGGTTCATAAGATTGCTTGGAGATAGAAACTCTAGGTCTAGCATGGGAAAGAAGAGGTTCATGGAGTACCATAAGACAAGGAGATCTAC
>JARPAQ010000167.1 GCA_029460375.1 Nitrososphaerota archaeon
CCTCCTACAGCTCTCACCTTAATATGGAGCGCTGAAACTCCTTTAGATCTCGCGACATCCGCTGCTGCCGTCGCCGACTTCATAGCCGCATAAGGAGATGACTCAAATCTATCTGCCTTTACGTGTCTCCCACCCGAGCTGATCGCAACGGTCTCTGCTCCCGTGAGATCCGTTATGTGAACTATCGTATTGTTATAGCTACTGTAAATGTGAGCGACTCCCCACTTTACATTTGTGATATCAGATTCAGCCATATTCTCATTCCCCTTGCACTGCGGGGACTTCCACTTTAAGATTTGCCAACGTGCTCCCTTCTTTAACTCGTACAGTCGACTCTTCCTCGACTCTCACAAGGTATCCGGGGATGGTCACTCTCCTATCCTTCACCTTTATGTGACCGTGCGACACAGCTTGGCGGGCAGTATGTATAGACGATACCAACCCCTTATCCTTCACTATAGTTTGAAGACGCCTTTCAAGAAGATTCTCCACAGTCAACCCCAAGACATCATCTAGCACCGGTGAGCCTCCCACTATACCTTTCCTGCTTAGCGATCTCAACAACCTACTCTCCTCCTCCATCCTCTCGTCTATAGGTTCCGCCAAGAGTCCACGAGCATGCTTCCTGATTCTTGAAAGCTCGGTCTCAGCCTTCCAGAGTTCTCGCTTATTTCTAAGACCATACTTCCCTACGAGGTATAATTCACGTGAAAGCTGATCAGCTTGCCACAGTTTTCTAGGTGTACTATACTTCTTTCGAGGCTTCTTCGGATCCCCCATGCAAACATCTCCTTATCCTGCCCTTGCGGGTGCTCGAACGGTCTTCCTGACGCCGACGCTTCTCCCCTTTCTTCCTGTACACCTTGTCCGCTGTCCCCTGACCTTCAGACCTAACGAATGTCTTACTCCCCGCCAGCTCCCGGCAACTCTCTCTCTCTCAATATCTCTCCTAAGAGTTATCTGTAGATCCGCCCCTATTACATGTATATCTGAGCCTGTGTCTATATTCTTCCTCCTGTTCAAAGCCCAGTTCGGGATGCCTAACTTACTAGGGTCTTTCAGACTGGCCGCAATCTCAGTTATCTGTTCATCGTTCAAAGCACCAAACCTCAGCCGGCTGTCTATCTTCAACGAGTTGAGAATCATATGCGACAAATTCGCGCCTACGCCTTTCATATCGGCCAATGCTGCCGCTACCTTCTTCTTACCGTTAATGTCTTTACCGGCTATCCTTACGATATGTTTGAACTCGCTCATATATACCCGAGCTTCCTCTTCTCTATATTTAGACTACGCAATCTCAACGTCGTCGTAATCCACTTAATATATCTTGCCTAATATCCCTTGAGTATCGTTCAGATTAAATATACCCCAAACCGCCTACATATACAAGAAATGAGTGATCTTGATATAGCCGTATCTAAACTAGTATCTGGAGATCTCTCCTTAGTGTTTGTGAAAGAGGGGGGAGTCATCTATCAAAGTATTGATCAGGGCTTGAAGCCCTTTATCAGTGCGTTACAGACTAGTTATTTGAACCTGAAAGGCTCCTCTTCGGCCGACAAAGTGATAGGTAGGGCTGCTGCTCTTTTAGCCGTCTATACCTCGATTCATTCTGTCTTTGCGTCGACTATCAGTTTTGATGCGGCCAAGGTGTTAAAGAAGCATAATATACCGTTCAGTTACGGCAAGATGGTGAAGCAAATTATGAACCAGTCTAATACGGGCCTCTGTCCTTTTGAAAAGGCTGTTAATGACACAGACGATCCTGAAGAAGCATATAGGCGTATAAAGGAGAAATTATACCCGCCTTTGGCGAAGCAATAAATATTTAAGACGAAGGAATTGGCACCCTTGTAATACGCGTGCATGTTGATATGAATCTTATATTGAAGAGGCTGTAAGTATAGTGAAGATGGAAGTGTTAGAAAAGAGCGAGGAGCGGGTCAAGGTTCACCTGAAAGGTGTCAGCCGGGCTTATGCCAACGCTATCCGTAGAATTGTGCTGAGCGAAGTTCCCTGCATGGCCATAGACGAGATCGTGATATTGGAGAACTCTTCAATTATGTATGATGAACTCCTTGCCCACCGTCTAGGACTCGTACCTCTAAAGACTGATCTTTCAAGGTACGTCCTGCCTGAAGATTGCGACTGTGAAAATCCGCTAGGCTGTCCTAAGTGCAGAGTTCTGCTCGTCCTTGACGCCGAATCAAAGGAGGGTGTTAAAGATGTGGTTTCGGGAGATCTTCGATCTGAAGACGAGTCCACAATCCCCATAAGTCCGGATATCTCTATAGTCAAGTTGGCCGCTGGTCAAAAGATAAAGCTGGAAGCGTATGCCCGCCTAGGTAAGGGGAAGGAGCATGCGAAGTGGCAGCCCGCATCGGTATCTGTTCTGAAACCAACCTCTGAAGAAGACACTGGTGATGACTATACTTTGGAGATTGAATCTGTAGGCTCACTCTCCGCTAGCGAAATATTTGTAAAGGCCGTGGAAATCCTCAATGAGAAGCTACAGAAGTTTAATGAGAAGTCAAGGAGCTTGAAGAAATGAGCAAAATAGGAAACCCAGTTATCGACAGCGCCCGGATGATGCTGAAACGCGCTTCGAAATCGTCGGGAGCCCGTATCTGGCTGGACGCATCGAGATACCTCTCTAAACCAGTGTCAAGAAAGCCTAAGGTGAACGTAGGCAAGATATCGCGCTTGACTAAGAAAGGTGATGTAGTTTTGATTCCGGGCAAGGTTCTCGGCGGAGGCATGGTGTCACACCGTATTATCGTTGGCGCCTACTACTTCACGAAGTCTGCCGCTGAGAAGATAACTTCCGCAGGTGGTGACGCCTTGACTATACCTAAATTTCTGGAGCGATACTCCTCTGGAAAGGATGTGAATCTTATTGGCGGTTGAAGCAGTCAAGACTGAACAACCTATAGTCATAGATGCTACCCATCAGGTGGTAGGTAGGATGGCGTCGAATGTGGCGAAGATACTAATCGAGGGGGGGCGCGTAGTGGTTGTAAACGCCGAAAAGGCTCTCATCTCAGGTAGCAGGAAGAACATAATCTCTGAGCAGCTGAAAAAGCAGGAGTTAAAGAGTAAGGTAAACCCCAAATACAGTCCACACAACTTCAGGCAACCAGATAAGATGCTCCACAAAACCATAAGAGGAATGCTGCCCAGACGGAAACCCAAGGGGGTGGATGCGTTAAATCGATTAAGGGTGTATGTAGGTGCACCTGCAGTATACGGATCAGTTGAAAAGGAGACCTTCAAGGACGCCGAAGCACGGAAACCCTTACCATTCTACCTCACGTTGGGTGAAGTGGCATCGACACTGGGCTGGAAGGCGCGATAGATATGGTTACACGTAAAGTCAAGCTCTTCGCCGGCTCAAGGAAGCGCGCAAGAGCCACTGCAGCGATATCTTCAGGCACAGGTAAGGTCAGAATAAACAGCGTCCCCGTAGAGGTAATTGAACCTAAGGTA
>JARPAQ010000026.1 GCA_029460375.1 Nitrososphaerota archaeon
CAGTTTTGAAATGACCTCAAAGCAAAAAATTTCTGATGATGTAAAGACAAAATATTCAGACGGGTGGGTTGCGCGTCTGTATCATCTTTAGAGCCGTTTTAGCAGCGTTATGGTTCTGGTGAGGCGTCTATGAATGTATATTTTATGCTCCTGAACCCGTTCAAACCGCCCTCCTTCAGGTATAGCGGCGTAGTGGGGGTGGACTATGCAGGCGTGCCTTCCCTTAGGAAGAATGATTTCGAGGGTGTCCATAAGATCTTCAGCAATAACACTTGTCGTTCGTTTATGGGTTGAGGAAGCTCGTCCATACGGCAGGTCGGTAGATACACCGTTCACCTGCACCACTGGAAGATGGCTGGCATCACCGTTCACAATACCTGAGCTGGATATATCAAAGTGTTTCAGATTCTTCAAAGCGCCGGTGCACATTCGCCGTGAAATGTCTACGCCGAGAGATCTTATCCCGATGAGCCCCGCCTCGATCAAGATGCTCCCAGTTCCACAGAAGGGGTCAAGTAGAATCTCGCCTTCCTTGATTTGGGCGAGGTTTACAAGTAGCCTAGCAAACTTTGGGTACAGCACAGACGGGTGGAAGAAAGGCCTTATCCTAGGTCTCCTGTAGTACCAAGACCTTCGAGTTGAAGACGCGTTGACTCCGCAGATATGGAACGCATCCTTGCAGGAGACGCCTACTACCAGCATATCAGGCTTTTGCAGAGAGACCTTGGCTGCAGGGAAAGTTTCTTTAACGTGGTGGCCGAGGGCGGCTTCTACTTCTGGTTTGATGGCGGTATCTGTAAAGTTGTAGATGCGGGCAGCGAAACTTTTGAAAACTGGAAGCTTGGTGAAGTCTAACCTTCGGAACTCTTCTTCACTAGGGGTGCTTACAGAGCCTATGTGGATTCCGCCTAGACGTATGTATGCTGCCCGTTTTGAGACTACCGCTGGATCTAAATCTCCTTCTACTAGCGCTACTCTGTGGCCTTTGATCTTTATCTTCGTGTTTCTTGAATATGTCTTGACCAGCGCGTCAAGTTCGCCTAGAGGTATGGTGGAGTCTTCGCCTGAGAGGATGAATAAGCTTCTTTGAACGGTGTGAGTAAGCATATCCGGTTTATCCGAGTGTTTTGAAATGCTCTACTATCGCGGGAGATACGTCGACCTTGCTGACTGGGCTGGGTATCGTATTTGTACCTATGACCTCGTCGACCCCTGCTTTGCGCATCTTCTCAAGAGCACCGGCCACCAGCACCGGATGGGTACAGACAGCTATCACCCGTTTTGCACCAGCCTTCTTTAGCTGAACGGATGCCCTCTGTACACTTCCGCCTGTCGAGATTATATCGTCAACCATTATGACATCCCTGCCTTCTATGCTCAGGTCCACCTGCTTTACCTTAACTTCGCCCGTAACTCTATCTCTTTTCTTTTCCAAGACTAAGTGATCTATGCCAAGTATTCTTGAGAAGGCTTCCACCCGGCTGGAGCCTCCGAAGTCTGGTGAAGCGGCTATAGGGTTGGTCAGTTTAACTTTGTTCTTTATGTGTTGCGCTAAAAGGGGTATTGCTGAAGCGCTGTAGGAGGGGATTGAGAAGTTGCTTAATCCTTCTACGCTGTGAATATCTACTGTTATGAGTCGTCTTACACCCACATGTCTGAAGAGCCGGGCGAGGACACGCATAGCAACTACCTCTCCTTTCAGAAACTCTTTATCCTGCCTAGCATATGCGAGGTAAGGTATTACCGCATTAACTTCAGCTCCCTCTTCACTCAGCCGATGGGACAGCATGAAAGCTTGGAAGAGGTGTCTATCGACGGGGGGGTATGTTGACTGAACCAGAATTACGGGTTGGTTGCGAACTTTGTCAGAAAGTATGATCTTGCTTTCTCCGTCAGGAAATATCTTGTATTCAACTTTGATTAGGCGAGCGTTCATCTGCTTCCCCATCTTCTCCGCTAGATCTCGGGAAGCGGGCCCTGGAACGATACACCAGTCCTCCATATCGAAACAGCAGACAGCTCGAAAGACACCTATATAATGCTAATCAAAAAATTAAATAGCGCAGGCATAATCAAGTACATGAGAAGTTTGAAGACTATCAACAAGATACTTGTGCCTATAGACGAATCTGAGGAGGCGAAGAAGGCCGCCGAGTTTGCTGCGGATCTAGCTAAAGACGTAGGGGCAGAAGTGCTAGTTATCACGGTGATATCTATGCCGAGGTTCTTCAGCCCCATACTGAACATGCCTCAAAATCAAACCATAACGAAAAAACTCCTCGAGGACGAAGAAAAATATGTAAAGTCGTATATGACACCCATAGTTGAGCACCTATCTAAAACCGGCGTCAAAGCCAGTTCAAAGATCGTCAAAACCGATATATCGATAGTAAACGCCATTCGCAACACTGCGGATGACGAGGAGGCAGATCTGATAGTTATAGGATCTACCGGTATGACCGCGGTGAAGAGGGTGTTACTGGGCAGCATATCCAGCGGTGTTGTGACACACGCCCACTGCCCTGTGCTCGTGGTTAGGTAACCTTTTAAATGCGTGATCGCCCGAGCTTATCTTGGAATGTCGCAGCAATTCTGTCCCGAATGTGGCGGTACGCTATTCTATGATATCCCTATGAAGCGGTATCTCTGTAGGAGCTGTGGCCTCTACGTGACCAAGGATGAAATCTCAGACCTGAGAGATAAAGATAGGAGACGCGAAGAGGACAGCGGAAGACAGAAGACACGCAAACACGAGGAATATCTAGAATGGTGGCTCGGGAAAAAGAAGCGTTAAAACGATACAAGAGACGGTTACTCGTCTCAACAGCCTAGAGCAAACTATTCTAAACCGAACTGAATTATAAGGAAGCGATAAAGCTATAGTCCTCAAACCCTTCTACACCTTATCTGGAATAACCTCCGTCTTAAGACAGGTATTTATGGAACAACCCACCTGCAAAAAGATGGAACAGAAGACGGAGGAGCCGAATTGTGAAGCTTATAGATCTAGAGGTAAAGAACTTTGCTACATACAAGGATCAGAAGTGGAACTTCACCAAAGCATCTTCACCAGTATTCGTAAGCGGAGATACAGGTTCAGGTAAAACTACATTCTTCATAGACGCCGTAACGTCTGCACTCTACGGAAGAGCGTACGGTGAAATGAGACCCGGCTCCGTAAAAGAGACGATATCCTCAGGAGCGTCGCAAGCGATAGTCAAGCTTTCCTTCGAAGTCGGCGGTGAAAGATACATTCTGGCGCGAATCTTCTATCTACGCGGCACTTCGAAAGCGCAGTTGAGAAAGGTGTCGGATTCTGAAGACACGGTGATATCCTCCTCGACCAAGGAGGTTGATTCAAAGGTTCTTGATCTGATAAGGATGGAGTATAAAGCCTTCCTTAACACAGTTGTGATACGCCAAGGTGAAGTGGCAAGCATAATTTCGAAGAACCTCGATCCAGCGGAGAGGAGACAGATATTTCTTGACGCGTTCAACATAGAGTTTCAGAAGCATCAGGAAACAGCCAAGACGGCGCGACAGAAGAGGCAGAACGATTTAACGAAGCTCGACGTACAGATAGAACAGCTCCAAGAGCAGATGAAGATAAAGCCAGAGATAGAGGAGACAAAAAGGAAGACTGAAGATGCCGTAAAGGCTCTATCAGTAGAGACAGAGGAAGAAGAGAAGAAGCTCACATCGATTCTGAAGCGAGTAAAACATCTTGAAGCCGAGTCAGCTCGTCTAAACAAAGAGGTTGCTCGAAAGAAGGGTAGAATAGAAGAACTCGAAACAAACCGAGAAAAACTGAAGAACTTAAAGACTGAAGCCTTAGATCTCCAGAGCAGAGTAGAGGATGTCAATGAAGCGAAACTTGAAAAGATAAGCGTATTGACCGCACAGATGGTTAAGCTCTTAGAGCAGGAGGAGCGGCTGAAAGAACTGAAGAATGAACTAAAAGAAGTAGAGAGTATAGTGAAAGAAAAGGAGGAGCTAGAGGAGAAGGTCAAGAGTCTTGCGCAAGTACCTGAAGAATTGGGAGCCTGTGAAAAAGAGCTTAAAGATACACAAAGAAAGATGTACAGGACAAATAGATCTCTGAATGAGAATCTTGCTATACTTTCAAGGCTCAAGAATGAAGAGGAACTCCTACAGATGAGCGGGGAAGCATGTCCGGTCTGTCGATCCAAGATAACATCTGGCAGGAAAGAGGAGATACAGAAACACATAGATGAAGAGAAGAGAAGCCTCGAAAAAAGCTGCGGTAGGGAAGAAAAGGTGGTGAAGAAACTAGAGGAGAAGGCAGCCGAACTTGACGAAAGCATCAAGATTCTCCTCGAAAAAAGCCGTGAACTATCGAATATAGAAGGTCAGATCGGGCGCCTGAAGACATATCCTGCGAAGAAGAGAAGCCTGCAGAAGAGAATAGTTGATCTTCAAGCCGACTTTGACAAGGCTCGAAATGAAATAGAAAGTTTCACAGAATTACCATACAAAGAGTCGATGGCATATCTTCAACGGTTAAGCGGTGATGCGAAGGACTACTTCAGAGCCAAAGAGCGTCTCGAAGTCCTGAATGAACTCACGGTTAAGATGAGTGAGGAGATAGATCTTCTGACACAAGAGGTGGGTGGTATTGAGCATGGTGTGAAAGAGTTAGAGCGGGTGGAGGCTGAGCGTAGAGAACTTGAAGATGAGGGAGAGATTGTCCGAAGGAGACTGGATGAGCTGAAGAGTGAACTCAACAGCGATAGAGGAGCGTTGGAGACATATAGGATGCAGCTTAATAATTTGAACCAGATGGAGAGGCTTATCGAAGAGAAGAAGGTGGAAAGAGAGGAGTGTGAAATTGACAGGAAGGCATACGAAGTTTTGGAAACAAAGATATTCCACGACAGAGGAGTGCCGTCTCTTCTACTGAGAGATTATGTGGAGAGGATAGAGATCCATGCGAGAAGATACCTAGGCCATTTCATGCCGGATAAAGATATTCGGCTAGATGTTACCGAGAAGCAGCTATCGATAAAGGTGCTTGACGGAGGGGTGGAAAGAGGGCTTGAAACATATAGCGGTGGGGAATCGGTCATAGTAGGTTTTGCAATAAGACTCGCTATAGGGCGAACCCTCACCGAAGCCTTGACTTGGGAGCGTCCACGCTTCCTTATGATAGATGAGGGATTCGGTCCCCTTGACGAGAATCTACGTATGGCTGTAGTAGAGGCTTTACGCAGCCTCCAGAATGAGTATGAGCAGATATACGTGATATCGCATATGATGGACATAAAGAGCCACCCTCTATTCCAGACGCTGGTAGAGGTGGAGAAGGTGGATGGAGAGAGCGGGTTGAAGATCGTCCGTAGCCCTATCCTAGTTTAGTTTTCAAATATCCTTAATTCGCTTAGACGGGTTTTAGCTTTTAGTCTACTCTTCTAATGTTTGAATCTTTTTCAGTACTGCTGCAAAATTCAGGATGGTCCAGCATGTCAAGGATTCAGTCGGTCCAGCAGGGGCTGAAAGGAGAGACGCTTAGGCAAGATAATGAACCGGATAAGCCCCGAAAGAAGGGGGGAATGAGGATAGTCTTCTCCGAGGAGAAGATTATCGGTGCTGCCGATGCACTTGAAATAATTTTCCCTAACAAGAAGACTCAGACCGCTGCTAGAATATTTGTAGAGTGGCTGAAGGAGAAAGGAGGCCAAGCTTCTAAGACCGCTGTAAGCGTCTTCGCGGATGAGATGCAGAGCGGAAGGCTGGATGGCAAGGGTAGACCTTTTAAGTATAGTAAACGCAACTTCTACATGACGGTTCTCAGAACCCTAGTCTCTATGGGATTTGTCCGTAGGAATGTCCCTATCTGGGATGATCATAGTAGAAGGACGCTATATGTCTATATGAAGAATATTTTTGATATACCTCAGAAACCTCCGTCAGTGGGGTTTTGGAGGCTGTCATATTATGTGGCGAAAAAGTGGAACAAGATATTTCTAGAGTGATTAGTAGCAACCTTAAAATAGAGAAATAATATCAATTAGATTATAGTTTAACCCGATTAAGAGAGTGTGGTTCGCTTCATTGTATTCTTGCTGTATCTATGGAGTGTCAATTGTTTCTGAGCAGAATATAATATTTTAAAATAACTTCACGATAATACTGAAAAATAGATATAAATTACTCCGCCCACTTTTTAGGCGGGGAGTTATAAAATGGATCTGAAACAGGGCCTAATTATAATTTCAGCTATTCTTATAGTTGCCACTGCCTCGCTTGCGTTCTTGGTTTACAATCAGTCAAGCGAGATAACTACTTTGACCGATGCGAGATCGGAACTAGAGACGGATAAGATGAAACTAGAGTTAGGTAAGGCGGATATTATCGG